>CAMNMY010000069.1 GCA_946545105.1 uncultured Clostridia bacterium | reverse complement strand
ATGGCGCTTTTATGGCCTTTACATCAAATTTTTCATATATCTTTTTGAATTCATTAAATCTTTTTTCAAATTCTTCTTCTGATTCTATATTTGGATTATAAAAATAAAGAGTTATATCAAAATAATCTTTTAGATATTCAACACAATAACTACTACATGGAGCACAGCACGCATGGAGCAAAAGCGTTGGTCGTTTTTTATTTTCTCTCAATACTTTTAGTATTGTGTCTAATTCTTGTTGGTAATTTCTAATTTGCATTATTAATATGCAGCCCTCAAAAGAGTTAAAACAACTTCATTTGTTAAAGATTCATCTTCATTATATCTTTGAAAACTATCTACTATTTCTTGAAGATCCTCTTCTTTAATACCAAAGTCTCTTAATCTTGCATTAAAATCTACGCACTTTTCAACTTCCAAATATAAATCTTCAACTTGAGCAAGTGTCTTTTGAATTCTTGCTTCTTTTGCATAAAGAGCATAATCGTTGGCATCAACCATTGAATTTATCGCATAACCAAAAGCTCTACCCATCTTAACTGTTGGAATATATTTTCTAAACAAAATAGCATAGATGTTAGCGCTATTTGCTAAATATCTATCTGAGATAATATCTGACAATGGAGCCAAAAGATTGTTCTTCTTAATTGAAGCATATGCACAAGATGCATAACCTACTGCTTCCATTATTTTTTGTCTATATAGCATATCTGCATTTTTGAACATGCACTTAATTAGATATTCATATACCAAAGCAATTGCGGCATCAGCGTATGCTTTTGAAATCATTGGGGCTTCATCATCTTTATAGCACTCAAGTGCTAAAGATAGCGCAAACAATCCATATGTTGCTATAGCTTTTGGAGGAATGATATCACTCATTCTTGTTTCTAATACTAGAATATCTGTTGATGAATATCGTGAGGTAACCTCATATATTTTATTGTGTTCTTTATCATAAACTCTTGTTAAAGGTAATGCCTCATATCCTGAACCAAAATTAATTGGCACACAAACTAGACAAACATCATTTGTTGGGTATTCGCTTATTGGATTAGCAATATAGTGAGATATATATCTTACAGATTCAACGACTAAAAGTTTTGCACCTTTTGCAGCAAGCATAGATGCCTTTCTTCCTATTGCGATAATTGAATCGCATTTATAATAGCGATACATTCTTGCAATTTCTTCAACATCTTTATCTGTTGCTACATCACCAATCTTTTTATAGATATAGACGATATCTATAGGCGATGTTGTAAATACGTTTTTAACCATATCTACATAACCTAATCTAAAAGCAATTTCATCGCAAACAATCATTACTTTTTCGCAATTCTTTAGCGACAAATTATATGGCAAATCGTTTATAACGTCTGTCCCTACTAATAATTTTATTGTGTTATCAAAAGTAATAATATCGTTCATGTTCCTTAAAGAGATTGTCTTAAGATCTCTATTATTTCCTCTTTTGTATATTGTTTTGGCGCTGCAATCATATCGCCATCGTGTATTGTCAAATCGGCAAGCATTGCTAAATCTTCTTCTTTTACACCATAGTCAGACAATTTTGTTTTTACTTTAAAGTTGTTAGACATATGCTTAATCATATTTGAAATTACTCTCAAAAATACGTCAGCTCTTTCATCGTCCGTTATAGCTGCATATTCTTTTGCACCTCTATAGAATAAAAGCATTTGTGCAAATTGCTCTATACATTGCGATTTCAAATCTTGTAGCACATTATAGAATATACAACATAGAACTTCTGCCCTATGGATTTTATATGTAGCTGCCAATGTGTTTGCAAGAGCATGCGCAAGTCCTGTATATGTATTTGAATAAGTAATTGCAGAGATTGATGCTGCTTTTTGTAGATTATTCAAAGACAAATCATCTCTATCTAAGATAGCTTTTTGGAAATTATCTTTTACCAAGAACATTGCCATCTTTGAAAAGCTCTTTGTTAAAGAATTTGCTCTTGCGGAAATGTATGATTCAATACTATAAGATAGAATATCTACAAGACCCATATAAATTTCCTTATCTGGAAGTGTCTTTAAAAACATTGGATCTAAGATTGCAAAGTTTGGTTGAAGCGCATCAGATACAATTTCAATTGGAGTTTTGTGTTCTTCATCGATGACAACAACCGTTCTAGATACTTCACCGCCGCTCCCAAAAGCAGTAGGAACTAAACCAAACGCAATATGATTAGTTTTAGTTGCTGTATCTATTCCTCTAAAATCTGCGATGTTCTTTGTTCTTGTTGTAACTAAAATAGCTAGTGCTTTTGCAGCATTCATTACACGAGAACCGCCAACGCCAATAATGGCATCGCAGCCGCTCTTTCTAAATGCTATATACATATTTTCAACATCTTTTGTTGTCAATGAAGATGGCGCATCTAGATATGTTGCACCAACTGTTAATTCTTCAACGCCCTTTAATGCTTTCTTTAGTGTCTCGATATGACCAAATTTTTCAATAACTTTATCGCTGACAATAAAAATTCTAAAGCCACCATACAAAGCAATAGTTGGGGCTAGGCTATCTAGTGCACCTGGTCCTGCAATAATCTTTACATTATTGGAAAACTCAAAATATTCTTGTTTCATCTCCAACCATTAAACCATGCTGTCATCTTTACTTTAAATTCAACGTTAGATGAAAATGGCTTTTCCTTTAAATATTTTCTTCTCTTTGTGGCTGAAGCAAGTGTTGCTTGCGCCATATCCAAAACATTTACCAAATGCATACCAAGTCCTATATCGCCTTGAATGATATATCTATTTTGATTAAATGCTTCTGTAAATGAAATCTTATTATTAAGAATTGGTAGAGCTGCTTGGATACTCTTGAATGTTACCAAAGCACCATTTGATATATATGCATCCTTTCTTAGAGAACACTTTAACCCTTTTTCAGTTTTAATAGCATAAATTGAATAAATAGATGGATGCATAGTTAAGATTAATTCTGAGCCATCCTTTAAATCGTGGAAAGCTTCGTGAATTCTTGGATCATATTTGTAACAAGCACGAATACCGCTAACAACATATGCTAATTTTGCATATGTGTAAATCGCTTTTATATTTTGTCTTACTGCAAATATATTAATCATAACTACCTTGAAATCTATTTTAACACAAATACGCTAAATATAATAGTTATGGACTTTTAATATTTTAAATATTATACTTAAATGGTAAAAGGAGTATGAATTTATGCGTATTTTATTAGTCGAAGATTCAATAAGTTTATGTGATGCTTTAACGGCTATTTTGCAAAAAGAAAAATTCTCTGTTACATGTGTTCATGATGGCGAAGAAGGCGTAGCTTATGGATTAACCGGCGTATATGATTGCATAATTTTAGATGTAATGATGCCAAAGAAGAATGGCTTCGAAGTATTGGCAGAACTAAGAAAAGCAAAAATAACAACTCCAATTATTATGTTGACTGCACTATCTCAAGAAATGAACAAAGTTCAAGGCTTGGATATGGGCGCAGATGACTATTTACCAAAACCATTCTCAACACTTGAACTTTTAGCAAGAATTAGAGCTCTTCTAAGAAGAAGAGGCGGCGAATTTACTGCAGATAATTCACTATCTTTTGGCAATGCAACATTAGATATTGCTGCATATACTCTAATGTGCGGAGAAAAATCTATTAAACTTTCAAACAAAGAATGTGAAATTCTAAGATATCTATTTGAAAACCCAAAAAGAGTTGTTGAAAAAGATGCTCTTATAAATAAGGTATGGGGATTGGACAACGATTTTGAATCTAATTCTTTGGAAGTATTTATTTCATTTGTTAGAAAAAAGATTGCCTTTGTTAATGCAAACTTCACTATTCAATCTATTCGTGGCGTTGGATATGAACTTCAACTAAAAGAGGATGCAAATGAATCTGTTTGATAAACTAAGTTATAAATTTTTATTGATTCCTCTTATTATTGTTGGAGCATTATTGCTTGTTACTTTTACTACAATTTTCTCAATTACTTATTCAACAACTAATAATGAGATTGAAAAGACTTTAGATAGAGGCGCTGCAACAGACCCAGCTGCTCCTCTAGATGGCAAGTTTATGTATATTAAAGTAGTAACTTTAAATGATACTCAAGAAACTACTTCATATGGATTTAACAATTACACAAATGAAGATATTGAATCTATAAAAGATCTTTTGAACCAAAATAACAAGGGAAAATTCGGTTATGACGGCAGATCGTTTGCATATGTTGAAAGAGACTTCACTTTAGAAGATAACTCAAAAGTAACTATCTACACTATTTTAGATTGGACAGAACAAAGAAATACAGTAATGACTTTAGGCCTTACACTTCTTTCTGTATTTTTAGTATCGCTTGTTGTTATTACTGGCTTGAGTTATATTCTTGCTATGAGCGCAACAAAACCAATAAAGGATGCTTTTGATAAAGAAAAGGCACTACTTGCAAATGCTTCCCACGAATTAAAAACTCCAATTACTGTTGCAAAAACAAATCTTGATTTAGTTCTATCTGATCCTCATGGAACAGTTTCAGAAAACCAAAGATGGCTTGAAGGCGCTAAATACCAAATCGATAGAATGAACAGTTTAATATTGCAAATGCTTGAAATTTCTCGTTTGGAAAGACCAGATTACCAAGCTGAAAAATCTGATGTTAATATAAGCGATTTAATTGAAGGGGTATTCTTATCTTGCGAAGCTGGATGCTATGAGAACAATATCCGTTTCGTTTCTTCTCTTCAACCAGATGTATTCTATAGATGCAATAAGATTGAAGCTGAAAAATTGATTACTATTTTAGTAGACAATGCTATTAAATACACGCCTCGTGGTGGTGAAATTTGTATTACTCTTGCTAAAACTTTGAAAAACATATCTATAAAAGTAACCAATACAGGTGAAGGAATTCCTCCAGAAATGATAGATCGTATCTTTGATAGATTCTATAAATTGGATGAATCTCATAAAGAAGCCGGAAAGAGCTTTGGCCTTGGATTATCTATTGCAAAATTAATATCTAAATCTATGGGTGGAGATGTTACTTGTTTTTCTGAAGTTGGAAAATATACAACGTTTGAAATTACCCTACCATTAAGATAATTATTCTTTCCCGTATAACTTTTTAGCCCAAGGAGTCATAGACCCGTCTTCTTCATAGACTACTACGCTATCTATCTTTAATCCTGGCGCTCCACACTTTTGTGCTTCCACTATAAATGTATCTACAGCCTTTGATGCTTTTGGATAAATAAGCGTTAATCTCTTTGGCTCAAGCTTATTCAATGTAAGCGTTGTTAACACTTCAGATAGTCTTTCACTCTTATGAATCATATATAGTTTTCCGGAATAATTTAAAAGCCCCGATGCAACCTTTATAATGTCTTGAAGTGTCGCTGTAGATTCTGTTCTTGATGTGGCAATCTCTTTTATATCTGCAGATACTCCACTTG
>CAMNMY010000068.1 GCA_946545105.1 uncultured Clostridia bacterium | reverse complement strand
GGGAATGGAGATTGCTAAAGCCGTATTTAAACGTGGCGGACAAGTTAAACTTGTAAAGGGACTTGTTTCTGTTAATGTTCCTCAATACATAACTGATGTTGTTGATGTTGAAACAACAAACGATATGTATAACGCTGTAATGGATTCATACAAAGATTGCGATATTATAATCAAGGCAGCAGCTCCTGCAGATTATAGATTAAAAGAAACATTCGACAATAAGATAAAGAGCGAAGAATTAACTTTATCTTTTGTAAAGAATCCAGATATCGCAAAAGAGTTAGGAAAAGTAAAAGGCGATAGAAAGCTTGTTATATTCTGCGCTGAAACTGAAAACCTAATTGAAAACGCAAAGAAAAAGATTCAATCAAAGAATGCTGACCTTGTAGTTGCCAATGATGTAACACAACAAGGTGCTGGTTTTAACGTAGACACTAACATTGTTACAATTTGCAAAAAAGATGGCTCAGCTACATCTTATGACAAGATGTTAAAGAGTGAAGTTGCAAATGTTATTTTAGACGAGATTCAAAAACTATGATAGCTAGAGTAATTGTCGATAGAAGTTCCACTCAACTAGATAGGCCATTTGATTATTCGATTCCAGATAATATGCTCGTAGAAAAAGGTGATAGAGTTGTTGTTCCATTTGGGAAATCAACAACTAATGGCTTTGTTATAGATATAGTAGAAAAATCTGAAATTGAAACTAAAGACATTTTGCAAGTTGTAGGCGAGTTTAAATGTTTTTCAGAAGAAACTCTAAAACTTATGGAATACATGAGAAAGAGATTCTTCTTAAAATATGTAGATATATTGAGATTGTTTATCCCATCAGCTTTAAGAAAAGGAAAGGTTAAAGACCTTGAAAGATATTTTGTTAAGTTAGATGAAACATCTCAAATTGAGGTTAAATCCCAAAAACAACTAAAAGTTGTAGAGTATTTAAAAGAAGAAGGCGAGAAACCTCTTAGCGAATTAACTTTCTTGTTTGGTGCATATCCAGTAAATGCGCTTGTAGAAAAAGGCGTAGTAAAAAGATTTTTAAAGAAAATCGATAGGGTTCCGCTAAAAAGCGTCAATGGAAACAGAAAAGAAGTTAGTTTAACTGAAGATCAACAAAAAGCTTTAAAGACAATATTTGAAACAGATAAAGATACTATTCTTTTACACGGAGTTACAGGCTCTGGTAAGACAGAAGTGTATATAGAAGCCATTAAGCGTGTCTTAAAGGCCGGAAAGACAGCAATTATGCTTGTTCCTGAAATTTCTCTAACACCTCAAACGATGAGGATTTTTAGAGGCGCATTTGGGGACGAGGTAGCTTTGCTACATAGCGGTCTTTCAGATGGTGAAAGATATGACGAGTGGAAGAAACTACTTTTACAAGAATGTAAGATTGTAGTTGGCGCACGCTCAGCTATATTTGCCCCATTACAAAATGTAGGATTGATTGTTGTAGATGAAGAGCATGACTCAAGTTACAATAGTGAATCAAATCCAAGATATAAGGCAATAGATATTGCAAGATATAGAGCAAAATTAAATAATGCAAAAGTAGTTCTAGGATCAGCTACTCCATCTATCGAATCATATAAGCTTGCAATTGATGGAGAATATGCAATTGCAAAGATGCCAAAGAGAATTACAGATAAAGGAATGCCTAGCGTAGCTATTGTGGATATGAAGCAAGAAATTATGCGTGGAAATCCATCAATGTTTTCTTTGCGTCTACAACATGAATTAAAGACAACTTTTGAAAGAGGCGAACAAGCCATGTTATTTATTAACAGACTTGGATTCTCATCCTTTATTAGATGTAAGACATGTGGCTATGTGCCTAAATGTAATTCTTGTGATGTAACATTAACATTCCATAAGAACGAAAATAAATTGATTTGTCATTATTGTGGAGCTAAGTACCCTATGACTTATAAATGCCCACAATGTGGCTCAGAATCATTAAAGTTTGGCAAGATGGGAACTGAGACTGTAATTGAAGAATTACACAAATTCTTCCCAGATGTTAAAGCATTGAAGTTGGATTCAGATACAAAAGCAAAAGATGGAGCAACAGATGTTCTTAGAGATTTTGCAGATAATAAGGCACAAGTTTTAGTTGGAACTCAAATGATAGCAAAGGGCCATGATTTTCCAAATGTAACATTAGTTGGCCTTGTGGATGCGGATTTGGGGCTATATCAGCAAGATTTTAGATCTAACGAGAGAACCTTCCAACTTGTAACACAAATGTCTGGAAGAGCCGGAAGAGCGGATAAGGAAGGTAGAGTTGTTTTACAAACATACTCACCAACAAATTATGTATATAAATATGCTACAGCATATAACTACGATGAATTCTATAGAAAAGAAGTAAACATTAGAGAGACAACATCATTCCCACCATTTGTATCATTGATTAGAGTGTTGGTGGCTCATCTAAAGAGAGAAGTAGCTAGAAAAGGAGCTGGAGAATTGTATTTTAAATTTAGAGATTTGAAAGCAGTAAATCCAAATATAAAAACATTGGCCGGAATGGAAGCTCCTATGACAAAATTGAAGGATCTATATAGATTCCAATTAGTTATGAGAATAGATAAAGAAAACGAACTTGATACATTAGGCCAGATTTATGAGATAATAAATAAGATGGATAAGAAAGATTTAACAATCTTTGTGGAACAAGATCCACAAAGTTTGATGTGAGGATAATATGGCAATTAGAAATATAGTAATTGATGGAGAACCAATATTAAGAAAAAGATGCAGAGAGGTTGAAGTTTTTGACGACAAGCTTGCAAAACTTTTAGATGATATGAAGGACACTTTGGATAAGGCCGATGGCGTTGGCCTTGCAGCTCCACAAGTTGGTATTTTAAAGAGAGTTGTTATTGTTGAGTTTGAAGATTTCTTCTTAGAGATGGTAAATCCAGTTATAGTTGAACAATCTGGAGAACAAATTGGACCAGAAGGATGCTTGTCAGTTCCTAATAGGTCATGTGATGTAAAGCGTCCAAACAGAGTTGTTTGTGAGTATCAAACAAGACACGGAAACAAAAAGAAGATTACAGTAGAAGATTTTATTGCAAGAATATTCTGTCATGAGATTGACCATCTAGATGGTATCTTATACTACGACAAAGAATACAAAGGAAAATAAAATGAGAATAGTATTTTTAGGCACACCAGATTTCTCAGTTTCTTGTTTAAATGCTTTGATTGAATCAAAGCATGAAGTTATTGCTGTTGTAACTCAACCAGATAAAGCAAGAAACAGAATGGTTGTAAGTTACTCTCCAGTAAAGCAATGTGCTTTAGATAACAATATCAAAGTATTGCAATACGAAAAGATTAGAAAAGAAGGCGTAGAAGATTTGAAAGCTTTAAATCCTGATTTAATGGTAACTTGTGCTTATGGTCAAATCATTTCTCAAGAAATATTAGATATCGCAAAATATGGCGTTATAAATGTACACGCATCACTTTTACCAAAATATAGAGGATCTGCTCCAATTCAATGGGCAATTATAAACGGTGAAAAAGAAACTGGTATTACTATTATGCAAACAGCTTTAGGCGTAGATAGTGGTGATATTATTTTGCAAAAGAAGGTTCAAATCAAAGAAAACGAAACAGCAGGTGAATTATTCGATGATTTGAGTAAAATTGCGCCATCTGTTCTTATGGAAGCAATAGATCTAATTGAAAGTGGTAAAGCTACATTTACAAAGCAAGATGAAAATGAGGCTACACATTTTCCAATGTTAAATAAGGAATTTGGACATATTAACTGGGCAGATAATGGAGCTTCAATTATAAATAAGATTTATGGGTTAAATCCATGGCCATCTGCATAT
Organism: uncultured Clostridia bacterium; assembly: GCA_946545105.1. The sequence continues at coordinate 1,660 of CAMNMY010000068.1, read as the reverse complement.
GGTATGGTTGATGGAAAATTATTTAAAATATATTCAGCAAGATTCATAGAATCTTCTCACGATAAAACTTTAGGATTAGTTGATGGAGATAAAGTTTATTGTAAGGATGGATATATTGAATTGAAAGAAGTTCAAATTGAAGGTAAAAAACGTATGAATTATGATGAATTCACACGTGGCTTCACATTAAGTGGGAAGGTTATCGACTAATGCAAGATTTACGCTTAGCATACGATACCTTATTAAATGTTTATCAAAATGGAGCTTATGCTTCTTTAGAAATCTCAAAAAATATTGAAAACGCACAAAACAAAGCTTTCTACACAAACCTTGTTTATGGCGTAATTGAAAGAGATATTGAGTTCAATTACTATATCAATTCTATGTGTCAAAAGAAACCAAAGAACGCAATCATAATTGTGCTTAAAATTGGTATGTATCAAATTGAATATATGGACTCGATTCCTGCTTATGCTGCAGTATCAAAAACGGTTGATCTTACAAAAGCAATTGGAAAGAAAGAAAACGCTGGATTTGTTAATGCAATATTGAAGAAATTCTCAAACGAAAAACCAGCACTTCCAAAGCAAAATATAGATAGATTATCTGTTGAATTTTCAACTCCAAAATTTATCGTTGACGAATATATTAAAACCTATGGTTTGGATAAAACAAAAGCTATGCTTTTGAAATCTAGTTTTGATTTAGAGCATTTTAGAGTAAATAAAGCAAAATGCTCATACGATGAATTGATAAAGATTTTAAAAGATAAAAATGAAAAATATGTAGAATCTTTGGATAATGCTATTTATGCAAAGAATGATAAAACTCTACAAGATTTATATTCAAAAGGATTTGTAACAGTTCAATCTAAGACATCTATGATGACATGCGAAAAACTAGCGCCAAAAGATGGGGATAAAATCTTGGATTTATGTTCAGCCCCTGGTGGTAAATCTATTTATCTATCTGAACTTGCAAACGTAGAAATTACATCGTGCGATATTCATCCACATAGATTAGATTTAATTCAAAGTTACATAAATAGAATGGGAGCTAAAGGAATATCTTTAGAGCTAAATGACGCAACAAAACTAAATGAAAAGTGGCTATGCCACTTCGATAAGGTTTTATGCGATGTTCCATGTTCTGGTCTTGGCGTTCAAAAGAAGAAGCCAGATATATATCTTAATATGACAAAAGAATCCATAAAGGATTTACCAAATATACAATACAAGATTTTGGAAAACGCATCTAAATACATAAAAAATGATGGTGAGATTGTATATTCAACTTGTACAACGCTTCCTCAAGAAAACCAAAATGTTGTTAAAAAGTTTTTAGAAAATAATAAAGAGTTTATACTTGTAGATGAGATACAATATTTACAGGATAAAGATGGGCAAGATGGCTTTTATATAGCAAAGCTAAAAAGGAAATAATGAAGCAACTTTTAGATTATAGTTACGAAGAGATTGAAAAGATTGTTTTAGATCTTGGCGAAAAGAAATTTAGAGCCAAGCAACTTTTTGAGTGGCTAAATAAAGGAGCAGAATTTAGCGAGATGAAGAACTTGCCAGCAAGTTTCTTTAAGAAACTTGAAGATGAAGGATATGTAGCTCAAGCAATCCACATTAAGGATGTGCTTGAATCTAAATTG
>CAMNMY010000067.1 GCA_946545105.1 uncultured Clostridia bacterium | reverse complement strand
GCATTCCGCAAGCATAGCTTGAGCTCCTGCATCTTTACTCCAATCATAATTGTCTGGATTTGAAACGAATGCTAACAAATCGTCATGTGTTGATCCTGAATATTCCTTCCCTTTTAAGAAAGATTCTGTCAATCTATCTAATTCCCAATAATATTTAGCACCACTTAAAGTAGATTCATTATCCCAGCATGTAGCGTATGAACCTGTTACACTCTTATCTACGATTTCCAATGATCCACCACCAATGTTGTATCTATAGATATTTAGAGCCATACCTTCATCTCCGTATAGAAGTTTTGCAACTTCTTCTTTATTTGCTCCATTACCTATGATTTGAGACCACCACGCAGATGATGCTCCAAAGCCCTTCATTGTTTGGCCTTTAGCAGCTTCTGAGAAAGATACATAGTTATCTCCATCTGAAAAATCTTTACTACATCCTGTGAATATCACAACAGAAGTAACTACTAGTACTACGACTAGTGACATGATAATTAAAACCTTTTTCATCTTAACCCCTACTTTTTCGCTCTCTTAGAGAGTCTTTTATTTTCGATATTGCTTTCTTCTTTGTGAAGTCATTAATCTTTTTAGATTCCAACATTTTATTGGCTTTTTCTATATTAATAGAATATACCTTTTGTATAAACCACGCAATGGCCATATCTACATAATATTCATGGTGATTTATTTTATATATTTCTTCGATGAATTTATCATCCATTTTTTCATCATATTTATTAAGATATACACACATATATGAAATGATTGCATATCTTGTTACAAATTCTTTATCCGACTTTACCCAATCAAAGATTGCATCTAAATAATCTTTAGATTGTTTTTGAAGATGTGTGCAATCACATATGCCCCAATCATCAATCTTAAAGATAAAATCTTTCATTCTTTCAACATCATTTAAATACGAAATAAGAATGCCTTGCAAAAATACATATTCGTATACGTTTGATTCAGAATTTAGAAAGTCTTCATAGTCTTTTGACTTTTTTAAAGTCTTTGCAAAATTTCTTAAATAAGGATTTGTGCATCCAACTATTTCATATTTAGTATTACAAAGTTTCTTTTGAAACTTTGCACGAATAGGGTCAGCATTCTTTTTTATATCTTCAATTATCCAATCTATCATGCTTTTGAAACCCTTATATAAACAATGTTATTGAAATCAGATAAAATTGTTCCATTTACATTCTTTCTTGCTGATGCACTTACCGTAACTCCTGTTGGTAGGTGGTCATTTACATATTCTTCTAACCAAGTCTTTGCAGTATGCTCAGACGAATACATAGATAAGAACGAATTCTCTTTTTTATCCATTCTTATGCTAAATTGTATTTCCTCTCCAGCGTTTAATTTTGAAGAATAATATAGCAATATAGCTTCGAACGCCTCTATAGATTTTACATACTTCGTATAAAGCTTATTGTTATATACAATTGAAGATGTTGCGTAATAATCAAATAAAGTATCACCTGCATAATACTTAACTGCCGGCTTATCTGTAAATTCTTCTCTTCCATTATATGTAGCTTCATCGGCACTTAGCATGAAGAAATCGTATGTAATATATTCTATATATTTGTCATTATCTGCTACTTGAGAATAATCCACAGCATTTGACCAAGTAGGATCACAAATAAACCATTCCCCATCAACATAAACCTTCACCCAAGTATGGCTTCCTGAAGATACTTTTCCCATTACTTTAATTGCTTGAATACCTTCAATATTTGCAAGGATTGAGAACGCAGAGCCAATGCCATTACATACAGCTTTATGGTAGAAGAATACACCTTCAGCATAGAATGATGAGTTTTTATATAATGCCCTATACTCTGAAGTTCCAGATTTTAATCTTGAAGTTTCTTTTTCCAATCCTTTATCGTAAATAGTGTTATATGTAATCCAATCATAGATTGCAAGCACCTTTTCGTAATCGCTCATTTCATCATCAAGTATTTCTCGTAAAACGGCTTTAGCTTTATTGTATATTTCTTCTGCATTTGAATTAGCAACAGGCACTGGCTTATATCCAGCTTCAAGTGCTAAAGCAAGCTCTAAAGATGTTGTTACTTCAGCTTCTTTTTGAATGTTATTTACTTTGAACCCTTCGTATGTTGAGGATCTAGTTGATTCACCTTTTGTATAGTAATGTAATTCACTATTTTCATATTCGCTATATTTTTCAGTTAGAGAATATGCGTAATATCTGTCATATGGCCTTGTCGAACCAGAATATAGAACTATTGAATACTTAATTATATTTCCTTCAAGAAGACTACATTCCGTAATATCAAAAGCAAGTGGTTCAATAAATACATCAAAACCCGTATCAATAACAGCCTGAATTTTTTCTATAGTTTTATACTTATTTACAAGATATGGCGAATACAAATAATATGTCTCTTGCACATTACATTGAGATAATCTGAAACTATCAGTGTCTGAATAATGGTTTATATGATATCCAATAAAATCGTATAGTTCTTGTTCGCTTGTAATAAACCTATTACATGTTTTCCCAATATACGAAACCTTATCGTTGAAATATACCTCTTTTCCGCTATGAACTGACATATCGTAATCCAAATATGCTTCTTGAGATTTGAATGAAGAACCATCTGCATATTTAATTAGTATTTCAACCTTATCTGTAGCCTTCGTGATGTAATTTGAAATAGATAAAGAATTGCCATTGAATATTGCACTTTGATTAATTGATGATAATTTTGCAACGTTATTTATATATAAAATTGCCTCTTGGTATTCATAATCTACATCCCAAGACACTTTAACATTTGGATATGTATCATCATAAGATAATTGCAAATTGTATGGCGCCTTACTCTTTGATACATCAACTCTAATATTTGATGTGCTACAACCTACTAACACACCATTGTTCTTATAATAAATTCTTAGTTCGTGATCGCCAAGTGATAATTCATTTAAAAATGCTGATCGAATAGTTACACTCGTTGTTGATGTGTAATATGAAGATGTGCTTAAAATTTCACCATCTACAACTACTTTTGCAAATTTCCACTCAGTATTTTCTTTTAAACAGTCAAAAGTAACTTCAGATGCAAATCCTCTTTCTATTGTTGCATCTTCAATAATTGGACGTAATGCAGAAACTAAAGTAATTAAATGCTCATGCTCTGTTCCATCTTTAAAATGAGTAATGATTGGGATTTTTGCTCCAAGTTCAAATGAATTAATACATTCTGCATTAAGAATAATTGCTCCAAGTTCAGTATCAAAAGAATAGCTACCTTCATATGCAAGTGGCATCTCAATAGATTCCATTAAATCAACATCTTCATGCAATAACGCATATTTAATTGAATCGTCAGTTGATTTTACGATTTCCGTCTTATATGTCAATGGTACATAGTAGTACGATGGATCATCGTAGCCATCAATAACGCCGGCTTCTTGCTCTTCTGCAATATAAATATCATTATCCTCAACCAAACACTTAATTGTGTATTTCAAAATGTTTGAAGATATTGAATAATCTTCGTTATATGCAATAAAATACACATCTAGATATTGCCAAGAAATCATATCTAAATCTAAATCAAATGTGATAACTGTTGTTGTTGGAACAGGCTCAATCATGCCATGATAAACGCAATGTGACATGTCGCCCATAGGATAAACTGTAACAGAATAATGCTTTGCTGCTTTTTGTCTTGGGAAAGAAATTGTATACCCCATATACTTTGTGTAGTAAGAATCAACATCTTCTAAAGACAAATGTAATGCTTCAACTTCTTCGTCTTGATCTTGACACGCAACACAAAGTGGTAAAATTACCAAAAATGCCAATAATATCGTGATAATCAAACATTTCTTCGCCATAATCATATATTAACATAACTAATATATGATGGCAAAATTCAATTAACCTTAAGAATTCGTATTTTCAGAATTATTTGAAGGAGTATCTTGAGCTAAAGGAAGTTGTTCTTTTTCACTATCTCCATTTAAATCATGCTTTTCAATAGCAAAATTTATAGCATATTCTGGTCCAGGAATTGGAACAGTTCCTTGTAATGGATATTTCTTGAATAACATCTTTAAAATTAGTGGTGTTAATATAGAAGATATTACAATCAACAAAACGATTGCTGGGTAATATTCTTGTGACATAATGCCAACAGAGACACCTTCGTTTGCAATAATTAAACAAACTTCACCTCTAACCATCATTGATACACCAACCTTGGCGCTATCTGACCAAGAGTACTTACAAATTCTTGCACCTAATCCAGCCCCTATGAATTTGCTTAAAAGGCCAGCTGCGATAAATGTGAATGAGAATAATACAAGTGTCCATGAGAATGAATCAACAATCGTTTGATATGGAAGAGATACACCTATATTAACAAAGAACAATGGAGAGAAAATCATGTATGCTGCCATATCTACTCTTCTTTCTACATATTCTGTTTGAGATGTACGTGCTATCATCATACCAGCTAAGAACGCACCTGTAATATCTGCAATGCCAAACAATGCTTCAGCTGCCCAAGCATATAAGAAGCAAAGTCCTAAAGAAAGGATTGTCAATCTTCTCGTATGTGGCCATCTCTTTGACATATATATGAAAACTTTATGAATTAATATTCCAAGTCCTATTGCTACAACAAAGAACAAGATTACATTTATAAGAACAATTAGGAATGAAATATCTGAACTTACTTTTAATAATTTAAAAATTCTACCTGCTATTGTTGTTTCTGACGCTTCAGCAGTAAAGAATGCCAACACAACAACACCGATAATATCATCAATAACAGCTGCTGTAATAACAGATGATCCAACCTTTCCGTGTAAAACCCCAATCTCTTTTAGAGCTGCAACCGTAATACCTACTGATGTAGCCATTAGAATAACGCCAAAGAACATTCTCATCTTTATTGTTATATTTGGGATAATAAATGCTACTGCAAATCCAAAGACAAATGGTACCATAACACCTAAAGTCGTAATTATTATTGATGGAACTGCATTTTTCTTTAATTCATCAAAATTCGTACCCATTCCAGCTGTTGCCATTATTAAAATGACACCTATTTCTGAAAATGTAGTCAATTCTTCTGAAGGTTGAATTAATTTAGTTACGCCAAAAATGACGCCAACAATTAATGAGCCTAGAACTTGTGATAATCCGATTTTCTTAAAAAGAACACCTACAACTTTTGTAGATACTAAGATTAAAGCTAAATCTAATAAAAATCTATAGTTCATTTAGGCCTCCTAAAATACAATAAAAGATTATAGGCGCCTATATTGCCATTGTCAAGAAAAAAAGGCATATCCCTATTATATAGGGACACGCCTTGAATTTTTCAAGTTTTAATTATATTAAATATCGTCGATTTGATTCAAAATCTTCTTTAGAGCAGAAATCTCATCTTTAGATAATGTAACGCCCTTGCCCATCTTTTCGCCATCTGGTGCCCATTCTCTGATGTCATATTTAGCTTCCTTTGTATTCCAG
>CAMNMY010000066.1 GCA_946545105.1 uncultured Clostridia bacterium | reverse complement strand
TATAACCTTTATAAGACAGCTGCTGTATATAACGATAGAGTAACAATGACATATAAGAACAAAACAAAGCAATTGAAGACATATGAATACTTTGGTGAAAGAGTTTTGCCATTCTATACACAAAAGAGTGACTTTAAGACTTATAAGGTTTTAAAGGCCGTTGTTGCAGACTATACACACTTTGTAGTTGAATTCAAATATGAAGATGTGACAATCGCATAAAAGAAGTTAAAACACGCAATTTTGGGGCGAGCAAAATCGCCCCATTTTTTTTGGTCCAAAAGCATAAATTCAATATAGTTAATTAATAATAAAGAACCATGAAATTGTATTCACAAAACAAGAATTTTATGGACAAAACGGATATTTTACATAAATTTTTCAATAAAAGTTGGGCATTTTACAAAAGCATTACATACACGCGAAAGTTGGGTATTTACAAGATATACACTAAATATATTAATATATTAGCGAAAGCTGGTTAACAGCTGGAAAATTACGAGAAAAAATGGAGGTTTATTATGAATAAGAAGGTATGGACTATACTACTATCAGTTCTTCTTATCGTTACAATGAGCGTTTGCTTGTTTGCATGTAATGGCACAACAACTACTACAAACGACGAAGGTTCATCATCTTTCAAGATTAGAGATGGTCAATCTGGCTCAGCTGTAACAAAGTCAGTGCAAGTTAGCACAAATGCATCTTTTGCAGTTTCATCTACAGAAGCTATTGAAGGTAAAGTTTTTGAACAAAACATCAAATTCGTTAACAAGAGTGGCGAAGCTGTTGCATACAGCCCAGTTGTTGTAGATTCAAAGAACTTTAAGATCAATGCTCCAAAAGCTGGATATTCTGCTGGATGGTATGAAATTGAATTATTAGATTCTCGTTTATCATTCTCTCAATACGATGGAGCAAAGAAGCTTTCTATCTTAGTTGTTGAAGATTCTGATGTAAACGCAGAAGTTAATTCAAACGTTGTTTATTTATCTGCTGGATCAGCTGCAATCTACGGATTTGCATCTCAAGGTACATTCAACACATTTAAGTTCGATGCTAACATCGCTAACCAAACAATTAAGATGGGCGATACTATCTTAGTTCAAGGCGAAGATGATAAGTATGCTGCTTATAACATTTGGGGTGTTGAACCAACTGCTGATGCTGGAATTTATACAGTATCTTACACAACACCAGCTTATGATGAAATTTACGACAAGTTCGTTGCTACTTCTTCTGCTACTTTAGAAGATGGCACAGTTGCATATGCTAATGCTGCTGAAGCTGTTGAATATGTTACAGAAGCTGTATCTGCTGTTGGTTTCAATGCTGGACCAGTTAGAGTAGATGCAAATAAGGATGGCGACACAGTTACATTAAAGATTCAAGTTGAAGTTAACGACGTTTTAGGTGAAAAGGATGGCCCAAACTCATTAGCTTTAGTTTTAACATTCGAAATCGCTTCTCAAATCGAAGCTGACACAAACATCAACATTGGTGCTCTTGTAAAGAAGGAAGACAATGATATTTCTATCAAGGCTGACTTCAAGAACACATTAACATTTGGTGTTGAAGTTAAGGATGGCGTTGCAATCAGCGAAGGTTCTGAATTAGACGCAATCATCACAAAGATTAAGAAGTTAGTTACAAAGGACGAAAATGCTGTTTCTATTCCAGTATTCAATTGGATCGTTCCAATCGGTAATGGTGTAGCAGATGTTAACTTCCAAGTTAACGCAGTTATGGACTTCACATTCAGCGGTAAGCTAGGTGTTGAATCTTCAGCTACAGCAGGATTTGCTGCAGAAGTTAAGTACAACCCAGCTACAGGCGAAAAGTCAGCTCAAGTTTATAAGACAGATGATTTCTCAATCGATTCTGTTTCAATCAACCTAGATGCTAATGCTGCTATCTACTTAGGTATTGAAGCTGCTATCAAGTTTGAGTTACTAGGTGGCGTTCTTTCTGTAGGTGTAGGTGCTGAAGTTGGTAACTACAACAGAATCTATGGTAGAATCGAAACAACAAATCTATTATTAGAAGATAAGGCTGCTTTATATGGCTACTACTTTGAAGGTGGTATCTACTACGATGTTAAGTTCTTATACAGCTTAGCAAACATCAAGAGTGGAGACATCAGCTTCTTAAAGGGTAGACAAGAAAAGCAATTATACGAAGCAGGTTCTCAATACCTTGTAACATATCTTGCTGATAGCAATATGACAATCAGCACAGTTGGACAAGATGTTGCTATGAACTGCACATATAAGAACATCGTTACTGGCGAAGTAGTTACAGATCTAGTTAAGATCGTAGATCCTTCAAAGGTTAAGGAAGTTGAAGAACAATCAGCTAACAACTATGTTGAAATCGTTGATGGTAAGATCGCATTAACAGCTGAAGGCTTAGCAAATATCGGTGCTATCTCTAACTACCAAGTTAAGGTTATCGCTGATGGCGCTACAGCATACATTACAGTAAATGCTGTTGAAACAATTGAAGCTCAAGTTGGTGCTCAAATCGACGTTACTGGATTCACAGGTGCAAAGGTTGTTACAGCTGAATATGCTGACGGAACAGCTATTGATGGTTTAACATTCACTTCTACAACAGCTAGATTTACAGCTCCAGATGCTGGTATCGTAGTTGTTAAGGTAAATGGCGTTGTTTATGCTATCTATAATGTAGCTTAATCGTTAATAAACCGACACATAAAGGAGTTTGCAAATTGCAGACTCCTTTTTTTTATTTATTAAACGCGATATAATTAAATCAAAGATTTTGGGGGTATATGATTATGGGAAAAGTTTATCATGTTTCAAAACGAGCTTCAGATGGCAAATGGCAAGTATTCATTCAAGGCAGTGATAAGGTAATTAAATTGTTTGATACTAAAGTTGAAGCAGAAGCATATTGCGAGCAAATGGCTAAAAATCAAGGCGCTACTTTATTAGTTCATAAATCTAAAGGCGCATCAAAAGGTAAGGCTAGTGCTGCTAAAATCGTAAAAGGTAAAAAATAATATTATTTTCTTTAAAATCTATATGCGATTTAAGTTTAACTTACGCGCGTGTTGTAATAATAATTATTATGATATAGAATATTATCAAGCGAGGGTAGTATGAAAAAGAACGATTATGAAGAATTAGACGACGAAATCATTGACGATGAAATCCTAGATGATGATGAGATTGTTGATGATGAAGAAATTGACGATTTCGAAGAAATAGAGGACGAGCCTGCTCCTAAGGCCAAAAAGCCAGCAAAAGCAGTAAAGAAGGCGCCAGCAAAGAAGAAGATGAAAAAGAGCGTTAAAGTGGCTATAATCTCTTCTAGCGCTGCTGTTGCGGTTATCGCAATTGCTTTGGTAGCTATTTTTGTAGTCCTTCCATTGCTTGGTATTAATTTAATTGGAAATAAAAAGGCAGGTTCTTTAGAACTTTATTACAATCCTGAAGCAACATATGGATTGTTCTTCTATGGTGACAATCATAAAGCGTTAAACACAGGAACTACAGATGCAGATATTGATGTAGTAAGAGCAGCAGCAGATATGTCAACTTCATATTTTGATCCATCTAAGCCAACAATTGTTTGGACACACGGATGGGAAATGACTGGATCTTATGGTGACGCTTATTTGTGCGCAGGTGCAGATACAAGAAAAGTTATGTCATCTTATGATGTAAGTTATGTTAATGAATTAAAGAAAAAGGGCTATAACGTTGCTACATTCCAATATCAAGGATATATAAACAATGCAAACAACGATGCAGCAAATTTAAATGCAATTTATAAAAACACTGTTGTTAAAGTAAAGGGCGAAAAGCATTCTATGTCTTATATGTTTGCCTCTGAACTTGCAACAATATTAGGAGAAAAATACGAAAAGGATGTTACATTAGTAGGCCATAGCTGTGGTGCGTTTGTTTCAACAGCAACAGCATTTATGCTTCAAACATTCTATCAAGATGGGGCAATTAAGAATAAACATCTTGTTCCTGCAAGATTGATTTTAGAAGATCCATATGTAGATGGTACAGAAAATGAAGCATTTAAAGAAGGCCAATTAATGGATGGCACAAAAGAAGAAATTAGCTCAAGAACAAAATGCCAAGTTGTTTTAAATATGTTAGAGTCATTAGGTAAGAATTCAAATGTTGCTATTGATGCATATTTAGGAATGGGTGGTGCTTCTACTTCATTTGTGCAAAACTCAAAATTTAAGAAAGATGTGCATCCAGAAGATTTCGCAAATGCTTTACCATATATGACAGTTGTAGATATGACAGGCATGAAGCAATGGCAAGGTGTTGTTGGAAATATTCACGTTTTAACAAGAGATTGGGTTTGGGCATCTATGCTTGGAAATAAGTTGAAAGATGATAAGGGAAATCTAGCTCCATCTGCAGCTTGTACAAATGAAGAAATTATTTCTATGAGAGGTAATTTATATCAACAAACAGCTAAGGGATTTGTTTGGGGAAATTCATCTTTAACTGAAAAGTTAACTAAGGTAACAACTACAGACGGCTTTAATTACGCTAAGGTAAGTTCTTAACAAATTAGTAAATTATGCATAATATGCGTATAAAATCGTGCAAAACGAATATTTATGCGCATATTTTCATATAATTAGGCAAAAACATGCATAAAATATAATTTTTATAAATTTTTTTGATTTTAATAAATTGTTGCGTTATTATATTTGTGAAATAAATTTTGAAGAGGTATAAAAATGAGTGAAATTAAAAAAGTTGTTTTAGCATATTCTGGTGGATTAGATACATCTATTATCATTCCATGGTTAAAAGAGAATTACAACAATTGTGAAGTTATTGCCGTTTCTGGTAACGTTGGACAAGCTGATGAACTTGAAGGACTTGAAGAAAAGGCTTTAAAAACAGGCGCTAGCAAGCTTTATATCGAAGATTTAGTAGATGAGTTTGTTGATGACTATGTTGTGCCTACAATGAAGGCTGGTGCGGTTTACGAAGGTAAATACATGCTTGGTACTTCTTTTGCTAGACCAATTATCGCAAAGAGAATTGCAGAAATCGCTTTAAAGGAAGGAGCTGACGCTATCTGTCACGGATGTACAGGTAAGGGAAATGACCAAGTAAGATTTGAATTAACAATCAAGGCATTTGCTCCAAAGATGAAGATTATTGCTCCATGGAGAATTTGGAACATTAAATCAAGAGACGAAGAAATCGATTATGCAGAGGCTCATAACATCCCTCTAAAGATTAACAGAGAAACAAACTACTCAAAGGATAAGAACCTATGGCACTTATCTCATGAAGGTTTAGATCTAGAAAATCCAGCTAACGAACCAATGTACGACAAGCCAGGATTCCTAGAAATGGGCGTATCTCCAATGAAGGCTCCAGATAAGGCTACATATGTAACATTAGATTTCGTAAAGGGTGCTCCAGTTGCTATAGATGGCAAGAAGATGAAAGCTTCTGAAATCGTTAAGAAGTTAAATGAACTTGGTGGAGCTAATGGTATCGGACTTGCAGATATCGTAGAAAACAGATTAGTTGGTATGAAGTCTCGTGGTGTTTATGAAACTCCAGGTGGAA
>CAMNMY010000065.1 GCA_946545105.1 uncultured Clostridia bacterium | reverse complement strand
AGATCTACGAAATACGTGGACAAAAAGTAATGCTAGATTTTGAACTAGCAGAAATCTATGGTTATGAAACTAAAAGATTTAACGAACAGGTTAAAAACAATATTGAGAAATTTGATGACGATTTTAGATTTCAATTAACAATTGAAGAGGCAAAATTTATATCGAGGTCGAAAAAATCGACCACGATAATGCAGTCTGCAGGAATCAAAGGTGGGCGTGTGTATTTACCATATGCTTTTACGGAGCAAGGTGTTTATATGCTAATGACTGTTTTAAAAGGCGAATTGGCAATAAAGCAAAGTAAGGCGTTAATTAGAACATTTAAAAGAATGAAAGATTTTATTATGTCGAATGAAGATTTGTACATTTCATTTGTAAAGGATGGATTGGAAAGGCAAGGTAAACGTTTAGATGTAGTAGAAGCGAAATTAGATTTGGTTATGGAGAACTTTATAGATCCATCTACATATAAACATTTTCTAATCTTAGATGGAGAAAAGATAGAAGCTGATGTAGCATACCAACAAATATATAAGATGGCCAAGCACAGTTTGTATCTAATAGATGATTATGTTGATGCAAAAACATTCGAACTATTGAAAATAGCAAAAGGAATTGAACTGCGTCTATTTACAGATAATAAGAATAAAAGAGACATAGCAATGCTTTTGAAAGATGCAGGGCTTGATGCTGAGGTTTTTAAGAATGGTAGATGCCATGATAGATATATAATCATCGATTATAATACAAAAGCTGAAAAGATATACCATTGTGGAGCATCATCAAAAGATGCTGGCAATAAGGTAACCACTATAATAAAAATAGAGAAGCCAGAGTTGTATCATGTAATAATTGATTCTTTATTATTGAAATAAAAAAATACAGCGGTCAAATAGGCCGCTGTAATACTTTTAGCAGTAAATTGTTATTTCTTTAGGATTGCATCAGCAACATATAATCCGTTTGCACCAGCTTGAGCAAGACCTCTTGTAATACCAGCGCCATCACCAATAGCATAAATACTATCTACGATTTGGAAGTTATCATCAATGAAGTCAGGCTTGATTGAATAGAACTTAGCTTCAACACCATATAGAAGTGTATCGTAGTTTGCTGTTCCTGGAGCAATCTTATCTAGAGCGTAGATTGTTTCAATAATGTTATCTAGTTGTCTCTTTGGAATACAAAGCGCCAAATCGCCCGCTACAGCGTTAAGTGTAGGCTTAACAGTTGATTGCTTTAGTCTATGTTCATTTGTTCTTCTATTAGCGCATAGGTCACCGAATCTTTGTACGATTACGCCACCACCAGCAATCATGTTAGCAAGTTTACAAATATGCTTTGCATATGCAATTGGCTTGTTGAATGGTTGTGTGAACTTTGTTGTAGCCAAAATAGAGAAGTTAGAATTCTTTGTCTTTAATGCTGGGTCAGCATTTGCGTGACCATTAACTGTTAATAGACCATCGTTATTTTCAATAACAACTTCGCCACCAGCATTGAAACAGAATGTTCTTGTTAAATCGCCGTGTACTTTTGTTCTATAGATAATCTTAGGCTCGTAAATCTTAGAAGAGATTTCATCCCAGATAATCTTTGGAAGTTCAACTCTTACACCAATATCTACTTGGTTGTTAGATACGTTGATATCGTTTCTTGTGCACCAATCTTCGAACCATTCAGATCCAGATCTACCTACAGCAATAATTAAATTTTTGTAGTTTAGCTTTTCGCCTTTTTCTAGGATTACTTCTTTATCTTTGATAATAACGTCTTTTACAGAATCTTCTGTAATAACTGTGATTCTTTCATTTAAGAAATCCATTAGGGCAGACATAACTCTATAGTTACCATCTGTGCCTAAGTGCTTTACAGTAGCTTGTTGTAATTGTAAATCATGTTTTAAACATTCAAGCTTGATTTCATCAGATGGTAGGTAGCACTTATCTGTAGCACCAAACTCATTTAAGATATCTGAAACTTGGTTGATGTACTTTAGAGTAGTTTCATCACCAAGATAGTCTTGTAACCATCCGCCATATTCTGTTGTGATATTGAACTTACCATCAGAGAATGCACCAGCACCACCGATACCTTCCATGATTGCACATTGCTTACACTTAATACAGTGGTCAACTTGCTTCATAGAGATAGGGCATTTTCTCTTATTGATAGCCTTACCTTTATCTACTACACAAATAGATAAATTCTTGTTTTCTTTGGTTAGTCTATAAGCAGCCATTAATCCGCCGATACCACCACCAATAATTACAATATCATATAACATAAAACTAAAACCTCACTTGCGCTTTTTCGCGCCATTGCATTATAGCACAATACTTTTGTATTGAAAAGGGGCATTTTTTTTAAGGGGTATTAAAACAAATTGAATTTAGGCTTTTCTATTTCAAAAATTTTGTTAGATAAATATTTTAAATCGCCTTCAAATGTAGGCATTTGAATTTTATATGCGCAAAGACATTGTCGGTTCTTTTTGAACTTTCTATTTACGCTTTCTATTCCGTATTTAGAATCGCCAAGGATAGGGCAAGATATAGATTTGAATGTAACTCTTATTTGATGCGTTCTTCCTGTGAAGATTTCAACATCAACATATGCAAGTTCATCTTTTGTTGCAATTGTTTTGTATTTTGTGACAGCTTCTTTAGAACCTTCAACTTGTTTTGAATACGCTTTCACAAAACCTTTATCGTCTTTTAGAAGATAGTTTCTTATTTCTCCAGCATTTGGCTGTGGCCAACCAACTGTGACACATACATAGTGTTTATGCAACTTATGTTGTTTTATGGCTTCACAGATTGTGTCACAAGCTTTGCTTGTCTTTCCGTAGATTACTAAGCCTTGAGTGCCTCTATCTAATCTATGACAACAAGATCCGTCAAAAGAATTCAAATATTTCTTTATTCGTTTATCTAGCGTGTCTAAAAGAGGATCCTCATCTATTGTGATTAATCCAGATGGCTTATTTACAACAAGAATGTTTTCATCTTCATATACGATAGCTTTTAAATCTAATGAAGGCTCAACAACATCTAGGAATTCATCAAGGATAAATAACTTTAATTCATCACCGGCATTTAAGACAGTATTTAAAGGGACCTTTTTAGAATTTACTTTTATCTTGTTTTCTTTTAGAAACCTTTGAAGCAAATTGAATGACAAAGTAGGGAATTTACTTTGCAAGTATTTATCTAATCTTATTCCGTGTTTATCTACTATAATTGTTCGCATATGCATATATATAATAGCATATTGTTATATTTTTTTAGCAATGATAAAATTAAAGCATAAGGGGAAATGGCTATTATGGCAAAATCTAGAAAATTAAATTGTTCTGTAGATATTGTGTTTGTTATTGATGCAACGGGCAGTATGCGATTAATTATGGACAAAATCAAGCAAACAGCTATTGCGCTTCCAAAGAGTCTAACAGAAGCAGTAAAACTTGCAGGCAAGAGCATGAGAAAGATTAGAATTAAGGTTATTGATTTTGCCGATTTTAAATCTGAAGGTAAAGATACAATTCATGAATCCCCATTCTATAATGCAAACACTCAAATTGTTGAGATCATCAATGAATTTGATACTATCAAAATGACAAAAGATGATGGTGAAGGTAGAGGCGGAGATGAGATTCCTGAAAATGCACTTGAAGCCATTTGGCTTGCGATGAATAGTGATTTCATTGAGCAAAAGCCAGATGAAGATATAAGACAAATTATTATGGTATTTACAGATGCCTCACCATTAAGGTTGCAAGAAAGAGCAAAATATCCAGGATATAGTAGATATAACTTCCCAAAGAGTATTGACGAGATGAGAAGGACTTGGGGAAAGTATTATGGGGATGAATTGCATTTGAGAACAGAAGAAAGCGAAGAAGAGGAAGAGAGAAACCTACAACTTAAGTTAAATCCAGAGTGTGCACGAATGCTTTTATATGCACCACTTGGCGAAATAGCAAATCATTCTTGGGATTATGTATCTCAATGGGAAAGAGTATCTACATTTCCAGTAGTTCCATACGATGGATGTTTAGAATTGGTAGTGGAAAGAATACTTGGAGATATTATCAAGGCAACAGGCCAAAATGAGCAGTAATTGACAAGTATTAATAATTATTAGATAATATTTAACGTATAGATCAGTGATATTGAAATTTCAGTATCGCTGTTTTGTTTTTACTTAGGAGGGTAATTATGGTAGGAACATTTTGGGCGTTTGTCCCAGCTATTATCGCGATTTTATTAGCATTACTTACAAAACAAGTTTACCTATCTTTGTTTGCCGGCATCTTTTTAGGTGCAATGTTCTTAGCTGGTGGTAATCCACTTGAAGCTATGTCAAATACATTTATTACTATGGGCAATCAATTAGGCGGAAATGGTGGAATCCTAATTTTCTTGGTAATCTTAGGTGTATTCTCAGTTCTTATGGTTAAGACTGGTGGATCTAAGGCTTATGGAGAATGGATGTCTAAAAGAATTAAGAGCCCAGTAACAGCTCAATTAGCAACAGTTGGCTTAGGATGCTTGATTTTCGTTGATGACTATTTTAACTGTTTAACAGTTGGAAACGCAATGAGACCAGTTACAGATAGACATAAGATTTCAAGAGCAAAGCTTGCATATCTAGTTGACTCTACAGCTGCTCCAATTTGTATTATTGCTCCAATTTCTTCATGGGCAGCAGCCGTTGCTGGTTATGCTGGTGATGGTGCAGAAAATGGAATTCTAACATTCGTTAAGACAATCCCATTTAACTTATATGCTATTTTAACAATTGTGTTTATGGTAGCAATCATTTTATTAAAAGTAGATTTCTTCAAGATGCATAGAAATGAAAAAGCCGCTCAAAATGGCGATTTGTTTGCAGGTGAAACGGAGTTGCCAGCTGAAGATATTTCTGTTAGAGCAGAAATTAAAGGCAAGGTTCAATATATGTTAGTTCCTATCATTATCTTGGTTGCATGCTGTGTAGGCGCAATGATTTATAATGGTTATTTCTACGATTGGGATTTAGGTATGATTACAACAGTTCCACAAAGTTCTAGTGTATTAGAAGCATTTAGTAACTGCGATGCAGGATCAGCATTAGCTATGGGCTCAGCTATTGGCTTAATAATAACAATGATATACTATGCGTCAATTAAAGCTTTGTCTTTCAAAGAAATGATGGATTCATTCGTTGATGGATTTAAATCTATGGTTCCAGCTATCTTGATTTTAACTTTTGCTTGGACACTATGTGCAATCATGGGAGCTAAGGGCGAAGGATTAGACGAAGAAGGCGCTATCATTCTTGATGGAACATTAAATGCTAAGGCGTTTGTTCAAGCGCACATTTCAGCAGATTCAATGGCATTAGGTATTATTCCTTTTGTATTCTTCGCAATTGCATGTATCTTATCTTTTGCAACAGGTACATCTTGGGGAACATTCGGCGTATTAATTCCTATCGCAATTGCCGTAGTGCCAGCTTCTACAACAAGTGGCTTGTTCTATTTAACATTAGCAGCTTCAATGGCGGGTGCTGTATATGGAGACCATGTATCACCAATTTCAGATACAACAATCATGGCATCATCTG
>CAMNMY010000064.1 GCA_946545105.1 uncultured Clostridia bacterium | reverse complement strand
TACTAATTCTATGCAAGTAGAAGGAACAGCAACTCCAGATGCTATTATTAAAGCTGTAGAAAACGCAGGCTATGGAGCTAAGCATAGCTTAGAATATAATAAAAAGCCTTCTATAGACAAAGCTCCCAAAGAAGAGCCGTCTCAAACAAAAAGACTATTAAATAGGTTAATCTCTTCTATTTGTATTCTAGCTGTGCTAGTGTATTTTTCAATGGGACATATGCTACATATTCCTATGCCATCTGCTTTAGCGCATAACCATATGGCACTAGGATTAATCCAATTAATACTATCTACTATTATCCTTCTTATCAATAAGGCATTCTTTATATCTGGATTTAAAGCCGTTATACACAAAGCCCCAAATATGGACACATTGGTTGCTATGGGTGCTGGTATTGCATACATTTGGAGTATATATGAATTATTTGCAATGACCGTATCGCAAGATCCTATGGAATTATATATGAATCTTCATTTTGAGTCGGCCTCAATGATTTTAACATTTATTACTATTGGCAAAACACTTGAAGCCTTTTCTAAAGGCAAAACAACAAATGCCCTTAAAGGATTAATGGCTCTTCAACCAAATACCGTTAATATCATAAAAGATGGCAAAGAAGTAGCAATTGACATCTTGGATGTCCAAGTTGGAGATATATTCATAGTTAGACCTGGTGAAAACATTCCTGTTGATGGTGTAATTGTTGAAGGTGCAACAACTATAAATGAATCATCAATCACGGGCGAAAGCCTTCCTATAGATAAAACAATTGAAGATAAAGTAATCTCAGGAACAAGTAATCTATCGTCATACATAAAGTGTAAAGCCACACATGTTGGTCAAGACACTACACTATCTAAAATCATTGCAATGGTTTCTGATGCTTCAGCGACAAAAGCACCTATTGCTAAAATTGCAGATAAAGTAGCAGGCATATTTGTTCCAACTATTTTATCCATTGCCTTAATAGTATTTGTTATTTGGTCAATTATAGATAGATCAATTGGCAATGCTTTAGCTAGAGCTATAACAGTACTAGTAATCTCTTGCCCTTGCGCCCTTGGTCTTGCAACTCCAGTCGCCATTATGGTTGGAAGCGGTGTTGGCGCAAAGATGGGAGTTCTATTTAAAAATGCCACGGCCATTGAAAATGCTGGAAAAGTAAATGCCGTAGTCCTAGATAAAACAGGCACAATCACAAAAGGCCAAATGGAAGTCGTTGATGTTTTACCTTTAAATACTACAAAAGATGAATTATTATCTATTGCTCTATCTTTAGAAACATTTAGCGAACATCCTTTGGCGAAAGCAATAGTTAAATACGCATTAGATAATAATATAAACGCAAAACATATCGAGAATTTTAAAATATTCCCTGGAAATGGTTTATCTGGCGATATCGGCAAAAAGACAATCTATATTGGGAACCAAAGGTTCATAGATCAATATATATCTATAGACAATATTGACAAGGTTTCCTTGTTTGCAAGCGAAGGAAAGACTCCTATTATTGTTGCTGAAGAAAACAAAGTTTTGGGAATTATTGCAATTCAAGATACTATAAAAGAAGACAGTATATATGCGATTCAAAGTCTAAAAGATATGGGCATTGATGTATATATGTTAACTGGAGATAATGAAATAACTGCAAATAGTATAGCAAAACAAGTTGGCATAGATAATGTATATGCTAATGTTCAACCTCAAGATAAAGAATCTATTGTTGCAAACATCGCAAAAGACAAATTCGTTGCTATGGTTGGAGATGGCATTAACGATGCCCCAGCCTTAACTCGCGCAAATCTTGGTATCGCAATTGGCGCCGGTAGCGACATTGCTATTGATGCTGCAGATATTGTGTTAATCAACAACGATTTAACGTCTTGTGTTAATGCAATTAGACTTGGAAGAAAAACATTATTAAATATTAAAGAAAACCTATTCTGGGCATTTATATACAACCTAATATGCATTCCAATTGCAGCAGGCGCGCTAACACCTATTGGTGTAACACTTCAACCTATGTATGGGGCTCTTGCAATGAGCTTATCTAGTGTCACTGTTGTATTAAATGCATTAAGATTAAATCTATTTAAGCAAGCAAAGCTTGCAGCGCCTAAAGAAAATAAACAATTACAAGGAGAAAAATCTATGGAAAAAATAATTAACCTTCAAGTAGAAGGAATGATGTGCATGCATTGTGAAGCACATGTTAAAGATGCTTTAAATAAAATTGATGGAGTGGAAGTTATCGTTGTAGATCATACAAAGAATCTTGCTCAAGTAAAAGCAACTAAAGATATAGATAACCAATTATTCTATGATGCTATAGAAGGAGCCGGATATACTCTAAGTGATATCAAATAATTGGGAATGATACTTTCAAAAGGTTTGACCATGATGCAGCACTATATGGTGCCATCATATCAGACCCTACCTTAATTGATAATTCATCTTTGCTTAGCACATCAAATGAAAACTCATATAATAAAGTCGTTGTTGATTTAGCAGCAAACGTATATTTTTTGTTATAGTCTATGTCATTATGATGGTATAAAGCGTTTTGATAAGATTTATCAAAGTCTTTTAATGTAACATTATTCATATAGCGTGTATCTTCAACCAATTTTGCCCCATTTACCCTTATACTAATAAAAGTATCCCATTCATCAGGATTTGGATTAGTTACACTCAAAACAACTTTAAAATGTAATCTATCGCCTGCATTAACACTATCACCATCTTCAATTTGGTTTCTTGTGCCTTGAATACATAATTCATAATATTCTAGCTCTGGCTCAAATGATGATCCTCCCTTGCTACGTACTGGGCTTTCTGTTTGAGATGATGTATTAGATGAACGCGACGAATTGTTCATAGTAAAGCGTGTAACCAAAAATACAGTAACACCTATCATTATTGAAATTAGCATAATAATTACGCCAGCAATAGATGTTACTTGCTTTGACGTGTTTGCTACATTTTGCACTGTTCCTTTTACATCTCTTTCTGGATAATCACGGGTATCCACACTACGTGATTTAAAATAATCATCTTCTAATCTATCTTTTGGAATATATGATGGAATATTTGGTGGAACGATATTATCAACAGGAGCATCTTGTATCTCTGCTTCAATATATGATCCTCTTCTTCTACCAAATGGATTATCGTCATTAGAAACCTCATCAAAAGGAGCTTTTTCCTTTTTTTGTTTTCTTTTTAATCCTTTTTGACGTCTTTCTTCTTCTTTGATAGCATCGAATTCTACTTCAAACATATTCCACCTATAGCCTTTATCATAATAAAGACTACCCGACTGGGTAGCCTTTTGTCAAAATATTCATAATACTATTGGCTTATTCCGGCTTATATTCAGAATAATTAACTTTTGAAGCAACAGATGAACCTTTAATATAATCAACTAAATCTGAAGCTTTAATAGCACATCCTAATCCATATGTTACGCTTGATGAATTCTTCATTTCTACTCTTGCATATACAACACCAATTACGCGCGAATTACTATCTAATAGTGCTCCACCGCTATTACCATGATTGATATTACCATCAATCATAATTGATTCATAGCTACTTGCCGCTGTCATCTTAAGACTTGGACTTGCTACATTTCCTGTACAGAATAAAAGGCCAATGCCTTCAGGATTACCAAATGTATATACGCTTTGGCCATAATATAAATCTGAAGTTTGGTCGATTTGTAAATATTGATATACAACGTCAGCTTCATTCTTAATTTTCAAAATAGCCAAATCTAAATCATCGTCTGTGCTAAAATCTGCCAAATCTGCTTTGTGAATATTATTGTCAGCAAATACGACTTTGATCTCTGTAGGCTCAATTGGTCTATAGCATTCAGTTGTCTTTTCCATTGAAGTCTTTGATCCAGAAGCATTTGCATACAAAACAACAACGTGTCTATTTGTAATTAAATATCCATCTGCTGTAATAACAAAGCCTGCACCTGATACGGTCTCTTCTACCATTCCACTTCTGAATGTAGAAATGATTCTTGCACATGAATTAACAGAATTGCTTGCTACAACTTCGGCTATGCCTGCATCTTCTAAATCATCTATGCTGATTTGGTAATTAACTGTATTTGTTCTGCTCATCAATTTAGATATAGCTGAACATGACACCATACTCATCAACACTACAACTAATATCGCAGCAATAATTATTATCTTCTTTTTCATTCTTCACCTCCTACTTTAACGCCCAGTACTCTTTGTGTACAATTTCTTCATTTGGCGCTATTGTTTTTAGTGGAGATAGCGTTTCTATCTCTAATATATAATTGTTTGTGTAGCACTCGTAATTGCAATAAAAATCTGGATATGTTCCTACTTTTTTATCTGTACGAATGCTAAATAGTTGTCCATTAACTTCTGCTTTAACTTCGTTTTCTGTATATAAACCAATCTTAATTGGCTGTACTATATCTTTTTGTTCAACTAATACTTTATCGTTTGATATAGTCAATCTTTCGTCATTTACATCAGCATAACTCCACAGTACTATATTCCTATTTGGCAAAAATCCTGTATCTTCTTTAGATAGATTAAACTCAGCTTTTGCACCATTTGCTAAAACGGTTAATCCCCAAGCAGAGATATCCTTTATTGTTTCTTTTGAGGCATTCTTCATAATTTGTGTAACCTCTAAAGAGCCATCATTTGCCATCTTAATTATAATGCTCTTTTGTAATCCTGTGGTAATTTCAACATCTGATGTAAAACATACACTACCATCTTTTAGATATTCGACTTTTACTTTTGAATTGTCTGGATAATAAGTATCCATATACTCTGGACTCTTCCACAATCTATGTCCACCATATAGATGCCATATACCCTTTCCGCTTAGATTCTTGTCGAAAAATTCGCCACCTTTAGATGTGGTATCTTGTAAATCTTCAAATAGAATGTTTTTATTATCTTTTCCATAAAAAATAATTCTTGGTCCTAACTCTATAGTTACCAAAAGCTTTATATCATTTGCTTCAAATGATACGCATTCACCATATTTTTTATAGTTTTGAGTACTAATTTTTATCATATGCCCTTACCAAATATTGTAAATATTTTATCATTGAAATCTTAAATTAACAATAAGGCAGCCAAATGCTGCGCGATACTACTTATTGTCTTTTTGCTCCATTTCGCGTTTTGAATATATACATCCGCAATAATCTTGTCTATATAATCCCATCTCTTTTGAAAGTATTGTAGATCTTAAATATCCGCCTTTCTTTTTAAAGTCATTTACTAGATACAATGTTTCCTTGCCTATGGCAATCTCCTCGCCTATAGCATTTAGACGCTTTGCATCCTTATATGGAGATATAGAAAGTGTTGATGCAAAATAATCATAATTATTCTCTTGTGCATAATCTAGCGATTTTTCAAGTCTTAATCTATAACAGATTGTGCACCTCTCTCCGCCTTCCTTTTCGTTTTCATATCCTTTTATAGCATCATAGAACTCGTGTGGGTTATATGGCGCTTTAATGGCCTTTACATTAAATCTTTCATATATCTTTTTGAATTCATTAAATCTCTTTTCAAATTCTTCTTCAGATTCTATATTTGGGTTATAAAAATAAAGTGTTATATCAAAATAATCTTTTAGATATTCAACGCAATAACTACTACATGGAGCACA
>CAMNMY010000063.1 GCA_946545105.1 uncultured Clostridia bacterium | reverse complement strand
CAAGATGAAATTGCTTTAGATAGAGCTTATTGTCAAAGCAATAATATTAAGGTTGGCGATACATTTAAAACTAATTCAGGTGAATTTAAAGTTGTAGGCATGATAGCGCTTGCAGATTATTCAGCATTATTCCAAGACAATGCTGATGCGGTAATGAATACACGTAGTTTTTCTGTTGCTCTTGTAAATGAGGATACATTTAATAATGTATTAACTTCAAAAATACATCATAATTACGCATACAGATTTAATGAAGAATTGTCTAACAAAAAGAAAGACGAAAGATCTGAAAAAATGATGGCGTATATATATTTGGTTTCAGCAAAGGGTATAGTTACATTTATACCAGCTACATCAAACCAAGCTATTACATATGCTATCGATGACGTAGAAGGAGATTTAACATTCTTAGAGATGTTCTTCTATATTATTGTTGCAGGACTTGCATTTGTATTTGCTTTGACAACAAAGACAAAGATTGAACAAGAAGCAAAAACAATTGGTACGCTAAAAGCTATGGGTTATACAAGATTCCAACTTTTAGGACACTATTTGATTTTACCAACAGCAGTAACGCTAATTGGCGCTGCAATAGGAAATGTATTGGGATATACGGCGTTTAAAGATTTTTCAACTTCGTTGTATTATAGATCTTATTCATTCCCAACATATACAACCTATTTCTCTGCTAATGCATTTATACTTACGACATTAGTTCCAATTGGACTTGTGCTTTTGATTAACTTTGGCATTTTGTTTGGAAAGCTTGGCATATCTACAAAAGACTTCTTACAAGGAAGAGTAAAAAAGAGAAGAAAGCCAACAGCCATGGCATTGCCAAAGAAGATGAATCTAATGAATAAAATTCATTTTAGAGTAATTACGACAAATAAGAGTACATATGCATCAATGCTTATTGGCCTTCTATTTGCAAATTTATTATTGATGTTTGGGTTATGTCTAACACCAATGTTAGATAGTTTTAAAGAAGAAATTATGCAGTCTCAAGTTGCTCCATATGAATATGTATTAAAGTCTGATTATGAAGTAGCAGATGATAGCGTAGAAAAAATAAAGGTAACATCACTTGACGTAGATATTGATACTGTGCAAGTTATTGGCGTTGAAAAGTGGGGCGATAATTCCAAATATCTAAAAGATATGGACCTTGTTAAAGGTGAGTGCATCATATCTAAAGATTTGTATGATAAATACAAACTAAAGAAAGGTTCATCATTTGAAGGTAAGGCTCCATATAGTGGAGAAACATATACGCTTAAAGTATCTTCTCTAAAGAATCAAGCAGGGGCATTCTATGTCTATATGGATATGGAATCATTTGATACTTTATTCAAAGACGAGCAAATACTAAGCGGATATCTATCTGACAAAGAATTGGATATTCCAGATGAAAAGATTTACACAGTTGTAACAGTTACGGATTTGCAAGCAACATCAGATCAAATGACTCTATCTATGGGCGATGTATTTACATTGTTTGATGCATTTGCAATTCTATTGTTTGCAGTAATTATTTATTTGCTAGCTCGTATTGTAGTAGAAAAGAATGCTCAATCAATAGCAATGATGAAAGTACTAGGATTCAATACATTTGAAATTAACAGAGCATATAACCTATCTACAGGCATTGTTGTAGTGCTTTCCGAATTGATAACAATCCCACTAAGCTATGTTTTGTTGCGAGCTCTATGGATTGCAATAATGAAAGTAAGAATGAAAGGATGGATCACATTCTATATAGCTCCTTGGATTTATTTTGCAATGTTTGGAATCGCACTTTTAGTATTCGCAGGCGTATTCTTAATTGAATATATAAAAACAAAGAAGATACCATTATCATTGGCATTAAAGAGGGAATAGTATGAATAAGTATATTTTAGGAATTGATGGAATGAAATGCGGCATGTGTGAAATGCATGTCGAAGAAAAAATTAAAGATAGCTTTGTCGTTAAAAAGGCAAAAGCATCGCATATAACAAACAAACTAATAGTAATAGCAGAGAATGATTATCTAGAACAAGATTTTAAAAATGTTCTTGATCCAACTGGATATAGAATTACATCCTTTGAAAAAGTAGCTGCTACAAAAACACTATTAGGATGGAAATGATATAGACTAAACATTCTCCTTAATTGTAATATATTTGACCAACATAGGCGTGATATCACGCCTATGTGTTTTTATATTATTTGGTGAGGTCACAATTTGTGACTTCACGAAAAAAACTGGAGCCCATCAGGGCCCCAGTAGATATCATCTTAAAGCTATGCTTTAGGCTTTTGGTGTGCCGTTCTTGTCGAATTCGTCAATCATATCCATTGTAATATCTAAAACTTTAGATAAGCACTCTGGAGATAGATTATCATAGTTATCTAATCTTGTATGGTAGTATTGTTGAACATTTGGATCCATAGCAGCAAGGCATGTAGCTTTTAGACCAGATTGAGAGAATGCAGCAGCATCTGTAGCACCAGCAAATACTGAACCATATTTTAGATCCATACCATTCTTCTTGCCTGCGTCTTTTGCTAATTGGCAAACTCCTAAATCGTTCTTTGTAATACCATTCATATCTCTTGAATAGATAACAAGATGTTCAAGTTCTCTTAGAGTTTCAAATGTAACAAAGATTGTTTCAATTCCTTCTTCTTTACCATATTCTGGATTTGTTTTACAGAAGGCTTTAGCACCTCTTAAACCAGCTTCTTCAGAACCAGTGATTAGGGCAACAACTTCTGTGTTTTCTAATTGAATGTTATTATCTTTTAGAACCTTAATAGCAGCAATAGCCATTTCGCAAGCTGTTAGGTTATCATTTGCACCAGGAACTACTGTCTTATAATCACAGAACCACATAAAGCAAATGTATGCTGGGATAAAGATTAATCCACCAAAACTTGCATATAATGTCCAACCAGTAGGTGTTCCAAGTGGTCCACAAACGATTGATGTTACAATAGCAAGAATTGAAGAGAATGCAAAACCAATAACTACAACAACGATTGAAGTTAAGAATAGTTTGTATCCGCCAACATAATGCCAGTGCCATTCATATACAGCATCACTATGTCCGTTAAATACAATACGTCTCTTTACGTCACCTTTTGGCTTTAGAGCACCAAGTACGTTTCCAGATGTACCATATTCAAATAGTGGATCGATAAATGGTTTATAGAATACAAATTCTAAAAACATTGGCAAAATACCAATTACATAACACAAAATAGAGAATACTGGTGTCATGTAGAAAATGGCATTACCTAAGATTGTAAAAATTGTTACAAAGTAAGTCCAGCCGAAGAAAGCACGTGGAGCAACTTTGAATGGTTGCTTTACAACATTCTTTTCGCCACACATTTGAGCTAATTCATCTTTCATATGGTCAAGTGCTTGATTTTCGCCGTGTGAACCAGGAACTCTTGGCTCATAATCTTTAATGATATGTTCGATTTCGCTGGTGATATAGTTTACGGCATTTGCTTTTGATTCTTTAGTTATATTCATTTTTTCACCTCTACGCTCAATTATATAAAAATATAAGTAATAATTCAATATTGAATACTCTTAAATGTATGATATAATTATGTAAAAATATGAATACATTGTTTTTATTAGCAGCAGAAGCATTTGATAAGAGTTTACTTGCAGACATAAAATTTTATGTCATTTTAGCTTTGCTTTCTGCAGCGCTAGTAGCAATTATTGTCATATTCGCAAGATTAGAACAATTTAAAGCTAAAAAGAATAAAGGTAAAGAAACTAATTATATCCCACCAGAAATTATAAAAGTAGAAGACAAAAAATCTAGATAAAGATTTTAAGGGGGATTATATGAAGAGATTGTCACTTGTAGCAATTGCTACTTTATTAGTTGTTATTGCGCTAATATCATTTGTTTCGTGCGCAAAGATTCCAAATAATGCTGATGATGCAGCCGCTGTATTCAAAGATAATGAATGCGAAGTTACAGTATTAAATGCACAAGAAAGAAAAGAATTTGCAGATAGGCTTTTTGATGAACAAAGCATTTTAATTGTTGGTGATTTTAATGGCTATGTTGTCGCAACAAAAGGTGAATTAAAAGCAGAGATCTTCTATTTGCAATTAGAATCGGATATGCAAAGCATAGAGAATTTCTATAATTGTGATATAAAAGACAAAGTCACATATACAAGCAACACTATTGATAGTTGTATGATATTTATTGGTTCTAAAGAGTTATACAACCTATTTAAATAGAGAAATGTAAAATATTTTACAAAATGTTTACAATTCTTGACTAATTAAATAATTGAAATTTATAATAAGTTTAACAATAAAAAAATTGGAGGTTTATTGGTATGAAAAGAAGTTTAACACTTATCGCAGTAGTTGTTCTTTTGGTAGTTGTATCAGCTGTTGTATTTGCAGCTTGTATGCCATCAGATCCAGCAAAGGCAAAGGAAAAGTATGAGAAGGCTGATTATTCAGTTGCTTTTGACAATTCAGAAATCGGTAACAAAGCAGTAGCTGCTGGTATTTCTCTACTAATCAAAATGGAAGGCGGCGTTACAGCTAAGTTAGCTGTATCAAACAGCAAGTATGACGGAACAGTTATTTGGTTTGAAAAGTCTTCAGATGCAAAGGCATATGCTGAGTATCTAGAATCTCATAAATCAAATGATTCAGACTCATACATTAAGAGAGATGGAAAATCTGTATTTTTAGGAGACAAAGAAGCTTATAGCTTTAAGAAGGCTGAGTAATTCTTAACTAAAAGCAAAATCTTGGGAGGCAAATGAAAGCCTCCCATTTTTTTTGACATTGTTTGCGCGCACATATATAATATTTAAGCAATTAAAACTTCGGAGGTTCTTCATGGAAGAGATTAAAAACATTGCTGAGAACGAGCAAAAAGAGCCCCAAGTGGAAGTAGTAGACAAAATCCCACAAGAACAAGAAGCTTCTTCTTGTCAAAAGTTAAGCGTAAAGGATCGCTTACAAAACTCATTTAAAGGCGGAAAGAATAGCCCTGCATTTGTAACATTTAAAGCTATTTGCAAAAGATGGTTTATTGATGCATTTACAGGTATGGCACTTGGTTTATTCGCAACATTGATTGCGGGTACAATTTTGTGTACAATCGCTAAGATATTCCCAAACGATTCAAAGATGTTCTATATTGTGAACACAATTGGATCTATAGCTAAGTCTTTAATGGGCGCAGGTATTGGTGTAGGAATAGCATATAAATTAAAAGCAAAACCACTAGTTATCTTTACCGCAGCCGTAGCAGGCCTTGCAGGCGCATTTTCAAACAATATTATCGCAGGAACAATGGCACTATCTTTAGGTGCTCCAGGAAACCCAATCGGTTCTTATGTTGTAGCTTTAATGTCAATTGAAATTGCAAATCTATATGCCGGCAAAACAAAGTTTGATATTATCCTTATTCCTCTTGGAATGATGGTTATAACTTTAGCTGGTATTTATGTAGCATGGCCATTTATCTGGGTAATCAACAAACTTGGTTTATTAATCGCTGCAGCAACAAAGGCAACTCCATTTGTTATGGGTGTTGTAATTGCAGTATTAATGGGTATCCTTTTAACAATGCCAACATCTTCAGCTGCAATTTGGGTAGCAGTAGCAAGCCCAGTTGTAACAGGTTTCGCTGCAGGTACAGTATCTCAAGAATTATA
>CAMNMY010000062.1 GCA_946545105.1 uncultured Clostridia bacterium | reverse complement strand
TTCTCTTGATTATATAAAAAGTAAGGGATATAGTATAGATTTATCTGCCATTTGCTGGATGCAAGGTGAGAGTGATGCATTCTTTGAAGAAACTTATGGAAGATATTACAAGAATACTAAAAAGCTTGTTGAATTTTATAGAAAAGATTTAAAAGGCTATTCAAAAACAGAATTTACATTTATTGATGCAGGTATAGCAGAGATTGATTATCTTTGGGTAAACCCAACAAAGATTAATGATGCTAAAAAGAAATACGCGCAAGGAAACGCCCATTGTGAGTATTTCAGTACCCAAGAATTAGGGCTTACAACTTTAAATGAACCTGTAGAGACTCCAGATATTGCGCACTATGATTCAATGAGTGAATTTGAACTTGGTAAAAAGTTTGGTGAAATTATATTAGCATCATAAATTTGTCAGATTTTGGCAAATAGTAAGGTCGATTTGGCAAAAAGTGGCCAAGTTTTGTAAAAAAAATTTTACATTTAAGGTTATCTTAAGGTTTAAAACGGATTTTTTTAACTTTTTTAAATAAATAGTTAGATTTTACAAATATTATATATTACGCGCTTACGTATCACTTTTTATAGTGTTATAATCCTTCGCGAGTTATTAAGGTTCTATCGTAACTTCGAAGGTCTTTGAACTGTCGTTGTTGCGAGAAAATGCATCGAAAAGAGGAGATTTTTTATGTTGGGTATTCGTAAAAAACTTAGCACTTTATTTTTAGTGGCAATAGTTATGCTGCTTTCAGTATGTTTTATTACAGGAACAGTTTATGCTGAATCAAATGAAAATGTGTATTATCAAGAAGGAATAGAGGGAATAGATGGCAATGCTTATTCTTCAAATGAATTGTCTTCTATAATATCTCATGATGAATCACTGGTATTTTCAAGTGATTTTTCAGATGTAAAACTATTAGAGGTTAATAATAAACTTGCTTTAATCGGTTCAAAAGAACAAAAGGCAAGTTTTTTATTGCTAAATAGTGATTATTCTATTGATGTTGATTATTCTTTAAATATCGAAAATACAATTGCAATAGATTTAATTTATTCAAACGAAGAATACAAATTACTATGTGTGGATGATATTAAATCATATGTTGTTACAATCTCAGAAAATAAAGACGCAGAAGTTGTAACATTTGATACTAAATACTTAAGCATTTCTCAATACCAAAATGCGTTAGTATTTAGTAATTCAAATTCATATAAAATTGGGGCATTTGATCAAGTAGTACTTCAAAATGCCATTGATGTTAAATACTATGATTCAAAGATTTATTATCTAGCAGTAAACGCAGGAGAATTATCTTTACATATTCGCGATCTTTCAGAAAACACTTTAGAAAGCTTTGATGTATCTAATGCAAGCGAGGCTTATCTAAATGTTAATAATTATGGTGTATTTGTTGTAGTAGAAAATGATGTTTTCTCATACACAAATGGTGTAGAAAAAGTATTTGAGACAAATTCTAAATTATTTTTTGACGATGAAGTAGTTTCTGTTAATTCATCTTCTATTACAACCTATACATCAACTTTTGATAAGTTGAGCGAAGTCCAATTAAAAAATGCTTTTACAATTTCAGACGTAGAAATTGTTAATTCAACATTGTTTGTTTTATCTAACAATAATGTATATTTAATTTCATTTGATAATAGAGAATTGGAAATTGCTGATCAATTATCTTTTGCAGCAGGTTCAGAAATTGATTATTCAACATTAGCAACAATTGATGGAGTAAAATTAACATATGATGATTCAAATGTAGATGTAGATGTTGCTGGGGAGCATAAAGTTATTTATTCATTTGAATCAAATGGTTCAACATATTATTTCTTTGTAAATATCAATATCACAAAACTTGAGGGTGTAAGTGATAAGACTTTATATAGAGAGCCAATTTCTCTAACAATTGAAAATGGTACAGCATTATTAAATGGTGAAGAATATGTATCAGGTACACCAATTGCTCAAGAAGGCGAATATACAATTCAAGTTTCATCGCTAGATGGAATTGAGCTATACAATTACACATTTGCTATTATCGATCTATCTCAAATCGAGGATGGCGAAACTTATGCAAACGAATTGGTTTTGACAATCCCTGAAATGGAAAATCTCGTTGTTACAAATAAAAATGCACAAGACGAAGTTGAAACATTAATCAATGGAGAAAGCAACGCTTTAATAAGCGAAGGAAAAAATATATTAACAGTAACATTAAACGAAACAACATATACTTATGAGTATTATATCTTTGTTTTAGAAAATGAAAACGAATTAAGTGGTGGCCAATATTCTTACGCTGATTCATTGACTATAAACTACACAGAATCTACAAGCGCTGTAGTTAAGTTAAATGGTATAGAAATTGCTAACGGGCATAATAATTTTGCATACTTTGGAACATATTATTTAGCCGTTTATAACAAAGACGGTGATGTTATTAAAGATGCTACATTTACTATTGATACAAAAGTAACAGTTGGAAATACTTCAATCGTATATACAAATGGAAGTGTAAGTTCTGTAAATGGAAAGAGTGCAACAACATTCTCAATTACAGAAACAACATCAGCTAAGATAACATTTGAAAAGCAAGCTAAAGATGTTAAGTTAAATGGAAACAATGTATACTCAGGCGTAACAACATTTAATGCAGGTTCAAATACATTAAAGTTAACTGGATTAAATGGTTATACAATTACAATTCCATTTATAATAAATCCAACAACAAACTTAATCGATGGTTGTACATATACAGGCGCAGTTCTTCCAGCTATATCTGGTGGCGTACTAAAATTAAATGATGCAAATTATGTAAATGGTACATTGATTACAACAGCAGGTGATTATAAATTAGATGTCTTCAGTGAAGCTAACTTATTTACGCCATGTAAGACAATTGTATTTACAATCGCTCCAGAATTATTAAATGTTTCATCAAATAGTTCTTTAAATCCAGATGTATTTACATCAGGTGCTATTATCGCATCAACAAACAATGAAATGTATTATGCATTAGGTGATAGCTATGTAGATGATAGCTCATCAACATTATATGCTTCAAATACAGTAATATCTGCAAAAGGCGCATATGTATTTAGATTATATTACGCTACATACGCAACATCAGATCACGCAAATGCTTCATATGGATACAATTCTTCAAACAACACATATTATATTGATTACTATTTTGAAATCGCTGTAGAGCTTGGATTAAACATTGAAAATGGCCAAGAATTCTTCGACAATGTAACAATATTATTTGCTGGTGCAGATGAAGCTACATTGACATATTTCAATACTGCAAACTCTATTACAGTTCAAAACGGATATATCTTAAAAACAATTGGTAAATATACAGTCAAGGTTGAACAAGGTGGAGAAAGCAAGAGTGCTACATTTACATTAAGCCCAAGATTAAATGTAGAGAATTCTCGCACATATTTGTCTTCAGATAATATAACAATCGTGGATAATGGATATTCATTCAGCGAAGAAGAATTAAACATTTCTTTGGTTGCAGAAAATGGATCTTCTTCATCTCAAATTACTACATACACAAATCTTTCAGACATTGTAGGCAGGAAGTTATCTGCTGGTACATATCAATTGACAATCACAAGTAATTCAAGTGACTATAATAAAGTTATTAACTTTATCGTAGTATCTTCTTCTGTATTAACAAGAGGAAAGATTTATACAAATGGCACAGCATTTAATTTTGCAATGTATGGAGTAAGCGTAAACCTAATTGCTCCACAAACAGGAATGACATCAACAATCGAATCTCAATATGTTGAAGGTAGTGAAATCCTAACAGTAGGTAAGCACTATGTTTCATTCATGTTCACAATCAACGGAGTAACAACATCAACAGATTATGTATTAACAAATGATTTAGTATTCCAAAGTGGCGTTCAATATTATACAAAGAGCATTGATGGAGATTACGAAGAAGCAAGCGTTACAATTGGCCAAAGTGTAGCTAGTGATACATACTATATTTTAGCTGGAACAGATAGCGCTATCTATTTCTATGTAAAGCCAGTTATTAAGTATTCTACAAATGAAGAGAACTTAACTCGTACAGAAGTAAACTTTGCTTCAGATGAATCAATCTACATTACAATCCAAGATGGAAACGGCGTAGATTATGATTTGTATTCAATTGACGCAAACTCTAGTGCATTCACAACAAAGGCTATCTACAAGGAAGTTGGTAATCATACATTAAAGATTACAATAGGGGATACATCATACAATATAACATTTACTGTAGATACATATTTTAAAGAAGATGCGCAAAAGATTACTGAAGCTACTTCAGCTACAAATAGACTTGTATATTTAAAGAAAGCAAAATTTAAGACAATAACTTTGGCAAATGTGTTATTAGATTCAACAAATCAAGATGTTTATGATGTAGAGATTAATACAATTGGTAATCACGTTCTAACAATAAAGGGAACAAACAATTATACAAAGAAGTTATATATCCTAATTAAGGAAGTTGTAACATTAAATTCTGTTCAAGTTGAATCTACAACAGATAAGGCTTCAATTACAAAGACAACATATTCATACAACAATACAACTGTTGATTTGAAGTTATATGGAACAGCTGATACATTAAAGATTAACGGAACATCACAAACATTAAGTGGTAAGGAATTTACATCAAGTCATCAATCAGTTGGATATTACACAATCTCTATTGTTGGTACTGGTTCTTATACAGCAACATATTACTTCACAATTTTAGATGATTTAAAGATCAATGGATCTACGCCTATTGCAAGTTATGATTCAGCAATTACAGCAGTATGTGAAAATGCTCAATCAATTAAGTTAAATATCGCAAAAGCATCTAGCACAACAAGCAGTTCAACATTTGCAAGCGGCGACACATTAAATGTAGTTGGTTCTTATTCATTAGTTGTAAATGGTGTAGGTTCTTATGTTAAGACTTATACGTTTAAGATTAACAATGATGTTTTATATACAAATTCAACTATATCAACAGCAACATCACTACCAACAAGTTTGACAAGCACATCAGCAGTTGAATTAATGTTTAAGAACAATGATGTTACTTATGTATCTATAAAGAGAAACTCTCAAAGCATTACTTCATTTGAAAAGTTACAAACAATCGGCCAATACAATTATGTATTTGAAGATGCAAATGGTAACTTGATTAATCGTGGTGTTACAATCGCAGAATCATTATTGTTCAACGGCGTAGCTGCGCAATCATATAAATATTCAACAAACGAAAAGGTAACTATTGTAAATACAGACAATACAGTGTCATTTAGTTCAATTACATTAAATGGTGCAGCTACTTTATTAGAAGATTTAGAAAACATTGCTGTACTTGGAAATAACAAGTTAGTTATTAAGACTGTTGATGGAAACGCAACATATACAAAGACATATACAATAACAATTGCCGAAACAGTAACAGGTTCAAATATTTACAAGACAAAGGATTTGGCAAAAGCAAATGCATACAGCGAAGATAGCGCTCCAAGCTACATCTTTAACAATGCAGAATTTACATACAAGAAGTTGTCTTTAGATGGAAGTGCTACAACATACAATAAAGAACTAATTACAAAGTATGGATTACATGAAATTGTAGTAGAAGGTGTTAATAACTACGAAGTAACATATTATACATTTATCAATCTAAATACGTCTTTAATCAATAATGGTGAATATTTATATAACTCAAATGATTTAGCATTC
>CAMNMY010000061.1 GCA_946545105.1 uncultured Clostridia bacterium | reverse complement strand
CCCAGTTAGCAAGGTCGTTCTATATATAGTAGAAAAAGACAAAATTTCTGAGGCTCAAGCTATAACAAATTTTTATAATTCGCCAATTATGGAATTAATTAATAACTTTGATGTTGAAATGCATTTATCAAATGTTCAATATGTATATGAATCATACAAAGCAAAGAGAGCATTAGAGTATTAGCGTTAAATAATTATATTATTTACAGAATGAGAATATGCGATTTAAAGTAGGTGCTAGATAAGCACCTGCTTTTGTTTTGAATTGTGCGTGTATTTTTATTAAAAATAATCTCTAAATAATTTTACAATTAATATATATTAATTTGTTTGACATACATATATGCCTAATATATAATCTTGCTATAGTTTAGCAAAAATAAACTTTAATTTTAGTAGTATTACCAAAATTTAACTCAAAGTTTATTGGCACAAAACTATAAAAAATGGAGGCAATTGATGGAAATTGGTATTAAAATCAAGGCGTTAAGATTAAAAAATAATCTTACACAAGAAGAGCTTGCTGATAGATGCGAATTGACAAAAGGCTATATTTCACAATTAGAAAACGACCTTGTTAACCCATCTATTGAAACATTAAATGATATCCTAGTTGTTTTAGGAAGCGATCTTGGAGAATTTTTCCATAACGAAGAAAGCACAAAAGTAGTATTTAAGAAAGAAGATTATTTCTCAAAAGATTATGGGGATAGTGTTACTACTTGGTTAGTATCTTCAGCTCAAAAGAACGAAATGGAACCAATTATGCTTACTCTTAATGAAAAAGGCGCAAAAGAAACAGATATGCCACATGAAGGGGAGGAATTTGGTTATGTATTAAAAGGAAAGGTAAAACTTTCTATAGGTAAGAAGTCTCATGTTGTATCTGAAGGTGAGACATTCTATTATAAAGCAGATAAAAAACATTCATTAGAAAATATGTTAGATAAGCAAGCAGTCGTATTATGGATTTCTTGCCCACCTAATTTTTAAGGAGAGATGGTATGAATTTCATTCAAACATTAAAAGAGAAATTTGTTAAAAAGCCAGTTGTTCAAGATGCAAAGCCAGTTGAAGCAACACCAGCACCAGCTGCACGTGCTCCAAAGAAAGGCGATAACATTATTGAAGTAAAAGGTATTACAAAAGTATTCGATGGCGTTACTGTTATTGACAATATATCTTTAGGTATCAAGCGTGGACAATTTGTTACACTTCTTGGACCATCAGGATGCGGTAAAACAACATTGTTGAGAATGATTGCTGGTTTCGAAACTCCAACAGAGGGTGAAATTTATATCGAAGGACAACCTATTACAGCTGTACCACCTCATAAGCGTCCAGTTAATACAGTTTTCCAAAAGTATGCTTTATTCCCACACTTAAACGTATTTAAGAATATTGCATATGGTTTAAAGCTAAAGAAGATTCCAGATCCACTAGCAAAGAACGGATATAGAAAATATACAAAGGCAGAAATCGAAGAGAAGGTTAATAGAGCTCTAAAGTTAGTAGGTCTTGATGACTATGGCTACAGAGATGTTAATTCTCTATCTGGTGGTCAACAACAAAGAGTTGCCATTGCTCGTGCCATTGTTTGCGAACCAAAGGTATTATTACTAGATGAACCTCTAGGAGCTTTGGACTTAAAGATGAGAAAAGAGATGCAACTTGAATTAAAGAAGATGCATCAAAACTTAGGAATTACATTTATCTTCGTTACACACGACCAAGAAGAAGCTTTAACAATGTCTGACGTTGTTGTAGTTATGAATGATGGTATCATTCAACAAATCGCTCAACCAAAGAAAGTTTACGATGAACCACAAAATGCATTCGTAGCTGACTTCATTGGTGAATCAAATATCTTATCTGGTGTTATGAAGAAGGATTATTTAATTAACTTCTTAAACAAGGATATCAAGTGCGTAGATAAAGGATTCGAAAAGAATGAAAAGGTAGATATTACAATTCGTCCAGAAGATATCATTATCGTTAAGGGCGAAGATAAAGGCCACTTCAATGGTGAAGTTCAATCAACTGTATTCAAGGGCACATACTACGAAATGGAAGTTATTGCTAACGATTATGAATTCACCGTTCAATCTCAAAAAGAATTCAAGCCAGGCGAAAAGGTTTCTTTGGAAATCGATCCAGATAGCATCCACATCATGAAGAAGATGTTAACAGAAAACAAACACAAGGGTGTTGTATTCAAAGATGGCATCGTATCATTCTGTGGTGGAGATTGGGAAATCCCAACAGACGGATTTGAAGTTGGTGATGAAGTTATTATTCACACACCATTTACAGCAGTTGAATTAATGGACGATGAAGAAGATGGTGTAGTTGGTGCTAACGTAACACAAAGCTTGTACAAGGGTACATATTACCAAGTTCAAGTTTATACAGACACAGACGAAGACTTCTATATCGATACAGCAGATGAATGGGATATGAACGATAGAGTTGGTGTTAAGATTGACGTTTCAAAAGTTACACTAGAAAAATATAATCCAGAATTAGAAGAGAATAAGGAGGAAGTAGTTAATGTTGAAGCATAAGGCTAAAGTATTTAGACCTACTGCATTTGCATTTCCATATGTAGCGACAACTTTAGTTTTCGTTATAGTACCTCTTTTATTAATTTTGATATATGCATTTAGAGATGGAGATGGCAACTTCACATTGCAAAATTTCGTACAAGTATTCACTAATTCGTCAAATTTGACTCAATTATTGAAGACTATTGGTATTGCAGCAGTGTCTACAGTGATTACATTATTGATAGCATATCCAACAGCATTTATATTAGCATCTCAACCATTTAACAAGATGGCAATCCTATCATTGTTATTCATCATTCCAATGTGGATTAACTTCATGTTAAGAATCTTTGCGTTGAAGTCTTTATTAGTAACAATGGGTATGAAGCAAGGTTACGTTATGGCAATCATTGGTATTGTTTATGACTTCTTCCCATATGTTCTATTACCAATCTATACAGTTCTATCTAATATGGATAAGAGCTATCTAGAAGCTTCTAGAGACTTAGGTGCAAGCAATGTTGGTACATTCTTCAGAGTGACGCTTCCATTGTCTATACCAGGTGTAATTAGCGGTGTAAGTATGATGTTCATGCCAGTATTCAGTTCATACGCTATTACAGCTATGATGGGTGATGCTGGAACATCGGTTATCGGTGCGAAAATCGCAAGCATGTTTACTCACCAAGACTATGGTGATTATGGTCCAGGATCAGCACTATCATTTGTATTGTTAGTATTAGTTTTAGTAGTTATGGTTGTTTCTAACATCTTAACTAGAAAGACAAATAAAGCACCTGCAAAAGGAGGTAAGGCATAATGAATAAGAAATCAGAAAAGCTAACTCTAATTGCAAAGTGGGCATTCTTATTAATAGTTCTAGCTGGAATTTATCTACCACTATTTATGATTATCTTGTACTCATTCAGCGCATCAAGAGAAGTAGGTGGTGAGTTCGGTAATTTCACATTCGCACTATATAAGAA
The DNA here is from genome assembly GCA_946545105.1 of uncultured Clostridia bacterium. The sequence continues at coordinate 2,264 of CAMNMY010000061.1, read as the reverse complement.
TTTATTTAACGATACTAAGTTGCTATCAGCTACTAAGAATACATTAATCATTGGCGCAGCTTCTGCATCAATCGCTACAATCTTAGGAACTACAGCAGCAGTTGGTATCCACTATATGAAAACAAAGACAAAGACAGCTATGGATGCAGCATCTCAAATTACAATTGTTAATGCTGAAATCGTAACGGCTATGGGATTCTTCCTATTAATCATTTTCTTAAGAGATGCTGTTAAAATACCAGCTCAATTTGGGTTAGGATGGTTAATTGTAACTCATACAGTTATTACAACTCCATATGTTATATTGACAGTTTCTCCAAGACTAAAGCAATTGAATCCAAACCTTCTTGAGGCGTCAATGGATTTAGGCGCTGGCCCAATGAGAAGTTTAATTAAGGTTATGCTTCCTCAATTGGCAGGAGCAATGGTAGCATCTTTTGCTATGGCATTCACATTATCTTTGGACGACTTCGTTGTAACAAACATCAACGCAGCTGGATCAGGAGTAGAAACAATTTCTACATATGTATACTCAGGTATTAAGAGAAACATGCCAACAGATATAAGAGCTCTATCTACAATTATTTTCGTAGTAGTTTTAGGTGGACTTATTGTATTCAACATTATTAAAGATAGAAAAGCAAAAAATTTACATAAATAAAAAAGGAGCAAAAAATGAAAAAGGTAATTAGTATTTTATGCGTTATCGTTATGGTTCTAGGTTTAGTAGCAGCCTTTGCTGGTTGTGAAAAGCGTGAAAATGTTCTAAAGCTATATGTTCCAGGACAATATATTGATGAAGACATTTTCGAAGAATTCGAATCTTGGTACAAAGAACAAACAGGTCTTTCTGTTAAGGTTAAAGTTAAAGAATTCGAAGAAGTTGAAAATATTCAACGTGATATCGAAGGTGCAAAAGCAGATTATGATTTAATTTGCCCAAGCGACTACATGGTAGAATATTTAATCTCTAAGAACTTAGTTCAAGAAATCGACAAGAGCATCATTGATATTAGTGCTGATGGTTTAGTAAAGCCTGCTTATATCGATGTTATGAGAGAGTACGATCCTGAATTAAAATTTTCAGTTCCTTATATGTATGGTACTTTAGGTATCCTATACGATTATTCAAAGACAAATGCACATGTTACTTCTTGGGATGAATATTTCAGCGCAACATATAATGGACAACGTTCAGTTAAGCAATCAATCAGAGATGCTTATGCTGCTGCTTGTATCTATAACAACAGCAAGAAGCCAGCTGGTTCACAATTAACAATTCAACAAGTATTTGAAGATTTCTCTGATGAAACAATCACAGCTGCTAAGAATACATTAAAGACAGCTCTATCTGCTTCTATTTGGGATATTGATAATGTTAAGTTTGATATGGCTCAAGGAAAGAGTGAAGCATCTGTTGCTTTAATGTGGTCATGCGATGCTGGTTACGTTATGAATACATATGAAGATGATGACGGCAACGAATTCGAAGGAAACAAGAACCTATGGTATGTTGTACCAACAGAAGGTGGAAACGTTTATATGGATAACTTCTGTATTGGTAAGTATGCTGTTAATACACAAGCTGCTAACTACTTCTTAAAATTCCTTTGCCAAAAGGATATTGCAGTAAAGAACAGCGAATATGCTGGTGCTATTTCTCCAATCGCTGAAGCATATGATGAATTATATGATTACTATATGGCTGATGAAGATGGTATGTTCGAAGGCACAGCAGCTGGATGGAAAGAAATGTATATTGAAACAATGTTCCCATCAGCAGCTACATTAGCTAGATGTGGCGTTATGAAAGATATTAAGACAGGCAAGAATGCATTAAACGCTATGTGGAGTGACCTTGTAGGTTAATCTATAAAATAACACAAAATAGACTGGTCCAAAGAAATTTGGGCCAGTTTTTATTTTTATATATATAAATATATAAAGTTATGGTATAATACATTTATAAAATTTGAAGGGTTTAATTATGGAAGAACAAACAATCGTTAATAATACGCAAGATGCAAAACTAAAACTAGATTTTAAAAGAACATTAAAAGTGGGCTTTGCTTTTTTAGGTATTATGTTATTCTGGGAAGTATATGACTATATCATGCCATTAATACTTTCTAACTATTTCGGATTAAGTGCAGCACAATACGGAATCATTATGGGCTTAGATAACCTTTTGGCTATCTTCTTATTGCCATTGTTTGGTGGATTAAGCGATAAGGCAGTTAATGCAAAATATGGTAGAAGAACCA
>CAMNMY010000060.1 GCA_946545105.1 uncultured Clostridia bacterium | reverse complement strand
ATGAAAGAGCAGGTATTGTAAAGACACTTGGCTCTGATGAAAGAACAGGTTCAGTAACAGCTATTTCAGCCGTATCACCTCCAGGAGGCGATTTGTCTGAGCCAGTTACTCAAGCAACATTGAGAATTGTAAAAGTATTCTGGGGATTAAGTTCTTCATTGGCATACAAGAGACACTTCCCAGCAATTGACTGGATTCAAAGTTACTCTTTGTATCTAGATAAATTAGGAGATTGGTATAGAGATAATATCAATACAGAATGGGCAGAGTTAAGAACAGAGGCTATGGCTATTTTGCAAGAAGAATCTTCATTAAACGAAATTGTAAGATTAGTTGGTATCGATGCACTTTCAGATAAAGATAGAGTATTGATGGAAACAGCTAAGTCTTTAAGAGAAGACTATTTGCAACAAGATGCTTTTGATGAAGTTGATACATATGCAAGTATGCATAAGCAATATAAGATGTTGAAACTAATTCTTCAATGCCACCACGAAAGTTTGATTGCTTTGGAAAATGATGCAGATCTAAATGATGTTATTTCAATCAAGGCAAAAGAAGCAATTGGTAGAGCTAAATATGTTATTGAAGAAGAAGTAGATGCAAAATATGCTCAAATTGAAAAAGATATGAAGCAACAACTTGCTGATACATACAGGGAAGAATAAGGAGAGATACGATGTTAAAAGAATATAAGACAATTAGAGAAATCGTTGGACCACTTATGCTAGTTGATGGCGTAGAGGGCGTTACTTATGATGAACTTGTAGAAATCGCAGGTGAAGATGGTTCAATAAGAAAAGGAAAAGTATTGGAAGTAAATGGAGACAAGGCCATGGTGCAATTGTTTGAAAATGCACAAGGTATTCAAATGTCTACATCTAAGGCAAGATTCTTAGGAAGAAGTTTAACAGTATCTCTATCTGAAGATATGTTAGGAAGAGTATTTGATGGACTTGGTAATCCAAAAGATGGTGGAGCTCCAATTATTCCAGAAAAGAGAATGGATATTAATGGTCAACCTATCAACCCAGCAGCTCGTGATTATCCAGATGAATTTATTCAAACTGGTATATCTGCTATTGATGGTTTGAACACTCTAGTTAGAGGACAAAAGTTGCCAGTATTTAGTGCATCTGGTTTGCCACACGCTGAACTTGCTGCTCAAATCGCAAGACAAGCTAAGGTTTTAGGTCAAGATGAAAAGTTCGCCGTTGTATTTGCCGCTTTAGGTATTACATACGAAGAAGCTGAATTCTTCATGCAAGACTTCAGAAAGACTGGTGCTATTGAAAGATCAGTTATGTTTATTAACCTTGCTAACGACCCAGCTGTAGAAAGATTGGCTACACCAAAAATGGCCCTAACTACTGCTGAATACTTAGCATTTGAAAAGGGAATGCACGTTCTTGTTATTATGACAGATATTACAAACTACTGCGAAGCTTTACGTGAAGTATCTGCAGCAAGAAAGGAAGTTCCAGGAAGACGTGGATATCCAGGCTATCTATATACTGACTTGGCTACAATGTATGAAAGAGCAGGAAGAATCAAGGGATGCAAGGGTTCTATTACTCAAATCCCAATTCTAACAATGCCTGAAGATGATAAAACTCACCCAATTCCAGACTTAACTGGATATATTACAGAAGGACAAATTATCCTATCTCGTGATTTATACAAGAAAGGATATAATCCACCTATCGATGTTTTACCATCTCTATCTCGTTTGAAAGCAAAAGGTATTGGTGAAGGCAAAACTAGAGCAGATCACTCTAACCAAATGAACCAATTATTTGCAGCATATGCTACAGGTAAAGAAGCAAAAGAATTATCTGCAATCTTAGGTGATTCAGCTTTGACAGATGTAGATAAACTATATGCAAAATTTGCTGATGAATTCGAAAAGATTTACATCAACCAAGGCTTTAACGAAAACAGAAGCATTTTAGAGACTCTAGATATTGGTTGGAAGTTATTAACTATCTTACCAAGAGCAGAAATGAAGCGTATTAAGGACGTTTACTTAGAGAAGTATTACGATCCAATTAAGAAATAAGGACAACTATGGCAGAGAAATTAAGAGTAAATCCTACACGTATGGAACTTAAGCGTTTGAAAGAACGTTTAAAGATGGCATCACGTGGACATAAGCTATTGAAAGATAAGTCTGATGAAATGATTAGACGTTTCGTTGGCTATGCAAAAGAGGATAAGAGATTAAGAGAAGATATAGAGGTAGATTTAGCAAACGCATTAACTAAGTTCTTGCTTGCAAAATCTGTATCTGATGAGGCTCAAATCCAAGAAGCGGTAGCAATGCCAGGAACTCAAGTTTCTCTAAAGTTGGACACAGCAAATGTAATGGCTGTTCAAGTACCAAAGATTACAATTGAAGAGAGCGAAGCAAAAGAAAAATATCCTTATTCATTTGCATCAGTAACAGCAGAATTAGATTCGTCTATTGCTACAATTTCAGAACTACTTGTAAAGATGGTTGAACTTGCAGAAGTAGAAAAGACATGTAATATGCTTGCTATTGAGATTGAAAAGAATAGAAGAAGAGTTAACGCTCTAGAATATGTTATGATCCCACAAACAGAAGAAGCAATTTCAGATATTACAATGAAACTTGATGAAGCTGAAAGATCTAACACAGTACGTTTAATGAAGGTTAAGACCATCATTCAAAAATAGGTTAAAGGAGAAGGGTTATGGAGTTAAAGGAACTAATCTCAAGTATGACACTTGAAGAGAAAGCTTCTTTATGTTCAGGTAGAGATTTCTGGACAACTAAGCCAATTGAAAGATTAAATATTCCATCTACATTTGTTTCAGATGGACCTCACGGATTAAGAAAGGAAGATGATACAGATACTGATGTAGGAGTGAAGAGATCATTCCCAGCTACTGCATTTCCACCAGCTGTAAATATGGCTGCTTCTTGGAATGAAGAGGCTGTAGCAAAAGTTGCAGAGCAAATTGCTTACGAATGTAAAGATCAAAAAGTATCAGTAATTTTAGGACCAGGAACAAACATTAAAAGATCTCCACTTTGCGGAAGAAATTTTGAATACTTCTCAGAAGACCCTTATTTAGCAGGAAAATTAGCAAGAGCATATATTGAATCTTGTCAAAAATATAATGTAGGAACATCACTAAAGCACTTTGCAGCAAACAACCAAGAAAAGTTAAGAATGACAATATCTGCAGTTGTTGATGAAAGAGCATTAAGAGAAATTTATCTTGCTCCATTTGAAGAAGCTGTTAAGGCTCAACCTTGGACAATTATGTGTTCATACAATAGAATCAATGGCGTATATTCTTCAGACAATAAGAGATTATTGACAGATATCCTTCGTGATGAATGGGGATATAAAGGATTAGTAGTTTCTGATTGGAACGCTGTTAACGATAGAGTTCAAGGCGTTAGAGCAGGACTAGATTTAGAGATGCCAGCTTGCGGTGGAAGAACAGACAAAGAAATAGTTGAAGCCATTAAAAATGGCGAACTAACAGAAGAGGAACTAGATAAAGTCGTTGAGCGTGTGCTTGAATTAGTATTCAAAGGCCAAAAGTATTTAGAAAAGGATTATAAGGCTGATTACGAAAAAGCACATCAAGTAGCAAAAGAAATGGCTCAAGAATCTATAGTTCTTCTAAAGAATGAAAACAAAGTTTTGCCAATTAAAGAAAAAGATGTAGTAGTAATTGGTGAACTTGCAAATACATTTAGATATCAAGGAGCTGGTTCATCTAGAATCAATCCATATAAATTAGTAAACTTCATTGACGCTATGAAAGAAGATGGCGTTAATGTAGATTTCCATCAAGGTTATACTCTTCAAGGAGATGGATATAACAAGGCTATATTTGAAGATGCAGTAGCTGCAGCAAATACAGATAAGAAAGTTATAGTATTTATTGGTTTAACAGATGAATATGAAACTGAAGGTATGGATAGAGCACACCTATCTATTCCATCAGCTCAAGATGATTTAGTAAGAGCTATTGCTGGTATTAACAAGAATGCAATATTTGTATTACTTGGTGGTTCACCAATTGAAATGCCATGGATTGAAGATGTTAAAACTCTTCTAAATGCATATCTTCCAGGCGAGGCTGGCGGTGAAGCCATAAGAGATATAATCTATGGAAAAGTCAATCCATCTGGCAAAATCGCAGAAACTTATCCAATTCAACTTGAAGATAATATAAATGCAGAATTATTCCCAATGGGACCAAAATGTGTAGAGCATAGAGAATCAATTTTTGTTGGCTATAGATATTATGATACAGCAAAGAAGAATGTATTATTCCCATTTGGATATGGTCTATCTTATACGCAATTTGAATACTCAAATCTTGTTGTAGATGGTAACAAAGTTTCATTCACAATAAAGAATGTAGGAAAGGTTGATGGTAAAGAAGTTTGCCAATTATACATTAGAGATTTAGAACCAAAAGTATTTAAAGCAGATAAGGAATTAAAGGGCTTTAAGAAAGTATTTGTAAAAGCTGGCGAAGAGGTTAAAGTTGAACTTGAATTAAATAAGCGTAGCTTTGCTTTCTATAACACAAAGATTAATGATTGGTCAGCAACAAATGGTAAATATGAAATCTTAGTTGGTGCTTCATCAAGAGATATTAGATTAAGTGAAGTTATAGATAAAAAAGATTTAGACAAGAAAGTTGAAGTTGAGAATTATATAGAGGAGTGTCCAATTTATTACAACATGGAAAACGCAAAGAGCATTTCTCAAGAAGACTTCAAAAAGTTATATAAGGGCGAAATTCCAGAGAATGTCCCAACAAAGAGAGGACAATTTGATAAGAATGCAACCATTGGTGATTTGAGATGTTGTCTAATTGGTAAGGTAATCATGTGGGTTGCTCCAAAGGTTATTAAATCTCAAGTTAAGAACGCAGACTTTACAACTATGCTTATGATTACACAAGGTATGATAGAAATGCCATTGCGTGGTTTAAATGGCGTAACACAAGGTCTTTTAGATGAAGAGATTATGGATGGTATGCTACTTTGGGCAAACAAGCATAGAACAAAAGGCTTCTTTAAAATGATTGGTGGTCTATTTAAGACAATAGGCAAAGTAAAGAATAAATAGGAAGCATATGGCATTAAAGACAAAGTACGAAGTAGGTCAAATTCCGCATAACGAATATCCAAGACCACAATTGGTTAGACCTGAGTGGAAAAATCTAAATGGTCTTTGGGATTATTGCGTAGTTGATGAACTAATAGATACTTTGCAAGACTTTAAATATGAAGGGAAGATTTTAGTTCCATTTGCAATAGAAAGTTCACTATCTCAAGTAGAAAGAGAATTTAAACCAAATCAAACACTAGTATATAGAACATATTTCAAGCATAAAGCAAAGAGTATGATACCTCTTTTGCATTTTGATGCTGTAGATTATAAATGTATTGTATTTTTAAATGGTCAAAAAATTTGCGAACATAAAGGTGGCTATTTTAATTTCACGATAAATATTAAAGATGCGCTAAAAGAAGTAGGGGATAATGAACTTATAGTTTTGGTTCAAGATCCTTCAGATACTGGCACACAACAAAGAGGAAAACAAAAGCTTGTTCATAGCGGTATTTGGTATACACCTACATCTGGTATATGGCAAAGCGTATGGATAGAAAATGTTCCACAAGTATACATTGAAAAGATTTAGATTAAACCAGATATAGATTGTGATTTCATTGATTTATATATTGCAGTAAACGATCCAGACAAGGTTGAAAAATATACGGCAGATATATCTTTACAAGGAAAG
>CAMNMY010000059.1 GCA_946545105.1 uncultured Clostridia bacterium | reverse complement strand
AATATAACAAAGCAAATCGAAGAGATTGCTAAAGAAAATAAGGTTAAATCAGTAACCTCTCTCACCATCGAGGTGGGAGAGGTTTCCACCGTCGTTCCGGAGTATTTTACGGATTGTTTCGAGTGGGCAAAGAAAAAGACTGAATACCTAAAAAACTGCAAGTTAAATCTTGTGGTTTTATCTGCCCTTTCATATTGCGAAGACTGTAAGCAAACATTTGGCACTGTAGCTAATGGAAAGAAGTGCCCACATTGCGGTTCTGAGCATACGTATTTAGTTTCGGGCAATGAAGTAAAGATGAAACAGATAGAAGTAGAATAATGGATTATAAAGTAATTGAAGTAAAAGAAGACATTATAAGACGTAACGACTCAACGGCTGATAAGTTAAGAAATAGATTGAAAGAAAAGAAAATTTTCTTCATTAATCTAATGGCTTCTCCAGGTTCTGGAAAGACTACACTTCTTTTACATCTATTACCTCTATTAAAGAATAAATACAACATCGGCGTAATGGAAGCAGATATTGATTCTGAAGTTGATGCTGTAACTATTTCAAAAGAATTAAATATCCCTACTCTTCAAATACATACATCTGGGGCATGTCATTTAACAGCCCAAATGGTTGAAGATGCACTAAAAGGATTTGATCTTCAAAACATCAATTTGTTGATATTGGAAAACATTGGCAATTTAGTATGCCCAGCCGAATTCGATACAGGCGCTAATATGAACCTTGTATTGTTATCTGTTCCAGAGGGTGATGATAAGCCTTTAAAGTATCCGCTAATGTTTGAAGTAGCAAATGTAGTATGCGCTACAAAGTATGATACAAAAGAAGTTTTTGATTTTGATGATAATAAATTTAAAGACAATGTTAGATTAAGAAATAAAAATGCCGAAGTATTTTTTACTTCAGCAATTGAAAACATTGGTATTCAAGATTTAGCAAATAATCTAATATCTACTATTGACGCTTACTTAGAATAATTAAATATTTATCTTTTTCGTCAATTGTTTTTTCGACCTTGAAATTTGGGTCGAATTTTTTTGCCTCAATATCGGCAGCCTCTAGAGGCCTTGATACGCCCATAGCATGTTGCTTATGGTGAGTGTTCAATTCTTCCTTAGAAAGAGAGTGTATGATGGCAAAATGGCCGTTTGGCTTTAATGCCTTATATACTACGTTAGATAATTTCTCTACATCCATAAAATGTGGGTATGCATTAAATATAACTATATAGTCAAATTGATTCTCTATCCCCGCTTCTAGGAAGTCGCCACATACAAAATGCAAATCGGATTTGTCCCCATAAGCCTCTATGGCTCCCCTTATCATATTTGGGGACAAATCCATTGCAATCACTTTATTTTGAGATCTTTTGTGAAGTAAAGGGGTTATGATGCCCTTTCCACATCCTACATCTAGGACATCATCTCCTCTTTTAATTCCAAGCAAATCAATTAGGCTCTCAATCTTTTCAAGATTATCAAGAGAATTATCCCAATCTTTTGCTATACTATCAAAAAATTCTTTAATTTTGTTTTCCATTATGCAAAGAATGTTGATGTATTAATTTTTTGGTATCCACCAAAGCTTTGTGGCTTAGCCTTAATAGCATCATTAAGTTCTTTTCCTAAGAATGCCATTGTAACTTCGTTTGTTTTTGTTTCAATATTAATATCTGCAAACAAATCCGGATATACAACTTTTGCTACATACCATGTGTTTATTAAAGCAATTTCAATATTTGTGTAGTATGCGTTGTATGCCATTTCAAGATATATTTCACCATCGCTCCATGCCTTTGTTGCTTGTAGTCTTGCAATTCTATCATCTTGGCCCTTAATGTTCTTAACAGCTGCAGCATCCATAATAATTACATCCATTGAAGGAGCTAAATCCATAAACTTTTCAGCTTCGATTGCTTGAATTCCATCTTTTGTCAAATCCGTAACAACGTTGTTAATCTTTGCTACATTAAATGGAGCATAATTTTGAGCTGTCATTAATTCGTTTGTAGTTCCCCAGTTGCCTAGACCGCAAATATATACTTTCTTTTGAGAAGCAACATCGATATCTTTAACTTTTGTTTCAATGGCTGTCTTTTCTGCACTAATGTAGTTTACTAATGTTTGTGCCTTTTCAGACTTTCCAAAAATCTTTCCCAACAATGTTAGTGATTGAGCAATCTTTTCGTCAAATACACCAGCAGTGCCATACTTAACAACGATTACTGGAACATTGATTGCTGCTTGTAGAGTATTTGCAGCATCTACATCTTCATATTCTGAAATGATGATATCTGGGTTACAAGCAAGAATCTTTTCATTTTCTGCCGCTTGAGCTTGAGGTCCACCTACGCCACAAGTATTATTAATTGCGTTAAATTCTTCTGCAAAAGCCATTTGATATGGACGAGATACTCCATCGAACATCTTTGGCCTTGTTTCTCTTGTTGTATTATCTATATCTTCAATACCAGCTAATAAGCTTACATCTCCAACATAAGAATACAATCTCAATGCGCCTGCACCAATACATACAACTCTTGAATAGCTGCCTGGTGTTACACTAACTTCTCTGCCTGCCATGTCAGTTACAATTTCTGTGCCTGAAGTTTTTTCAGAACAAGCGCTAAGTGTTGTTGCCAATACTGCAATAAGTATTACGACAACGATTAAACAAATACTAGTCTTTTTCATTGTTAACTCCTCCTAACTTTAATATATGTAGAATCATCTATTCTCTTTATTTCAAATTCTCTATTAAATGCTTCTTTTAAGTTTTCTTCATTGAACACTTCTTTACCACCTGCAGCAAATACTTTACCTTCTTTCATGAAATAGAATTTATCGCCTATATCATATGCAAGATTTAAATCGTGAATTGCCATAAGGATTGAAACGCCTTTTTCTTTAGCAATCTTTAGAGCTCTTTCTTGTAATAAGATTTCTTTTGACACGTCCAAGTTAGATGTTGGTTCGTCAAAGATAAGCACTTTTGGTTCTTGTGCCATAGCACGAGCAATAGCAACAATTTGCTTTTCACCACCAGATAGATTCGTTGCCATAGTATTCATATAGTGCTCTAATCCAAATTCTCTAATGGTTGAAAATACTATCTCCCTATCCTTCTTTGTTGGACCAAATTTATAATATGGAATTCTTGATGTTAATATTGTTTCGTAAACAGAAAGCATTGGCATCTCTACATTTTGAGAAACATAAGCCATATGCTTTGCTCGCTCTTTAGATGGAAGTGTTAGCATATCTACGTTATCTATTGATATAGAACCATTTGCTGGTTTTAATAGTCCAAGAACAGTTTTAAACAATGTAGATTTACCTGCACCGTTTTGGCCAATAACTACACCAATCTCTCCAGTTCCTAATTCGAAAGATGCTTCTTTTAAAACTGGCTTATTCTTTGTATATGCAAATCTAATACCATCTACTTTAAGCATTTACCTTTCTCCTTCTGAAAATAATGTATAGGAAGAATGGCGCACCAACTAATGATGTAATAATACCAACTGGGATTGCGCTTCCATTTCCTACCGTTCTTGCAAGTGTGTCTGCAAGCAATAACAATATTCCGCCAATTAATATAGAACCTGGAATTGTCAATTTATGATCATGACCAAATATTCTCTTTGCTATATGAGGGCAAACAATTCCAACGAACCCTATAATACCCAAATTTGCAATACATATCGCAGTAATTAGCGATGCAATAAGCAAAGATATGAATCTAAAGCTTTCTGTTTTAATGCCTACACTCTTTGCCATATCATCACCAGACAACATCGCATTATATTTGTTTGATAGTATTCCAAAACCAACACTAGACACTATAACAATAGATGCGATAATGGCATCAATCTTATATGTCGCTCTAGACAAATCGCCAAACGACCAAACAACTGCAGCAGATAAAGAAACGTCAGTAGCATAGAATTGCATTAGAGATGTTAGGGCTGTCCACATAGCACCCATAGCAATACCAGCAAGGATCAATGTATCTTTTGTCATACCACGCAATCTAGATAATCCCAATGTTAAAAGTACTGACACTAACGCAAAGATAAATGCTACTGCAGATGTGGCAAACACATTTGATTGAGCAAAATAATTTGCAATATTATTACCTGTAGCCAAGAAGCCACCGGCAAAACCAATAATTGAAACATTAGCACCAAATGTAGCAGCGTTAGAAACACCAAGTGTTGATGGAGATGCCATCTCATTTCCTAGAGTTGTTTGCATAATAAGACCCGCTATTGCTAATCCTGCACCAACAAACAATGCAGCGATAGCTCTTGGCAATCGAATATTTTGCATTATAATGATGTAATTGTTTTGGCCTTTTCCGAACAATGCGAAGAAAGCATCTTTAAATTTCATTGAAGAAGAACCCACAAATAAAGAAATGACAAATAGCGTAATTAAAGCTACTGCCATTGATGCCAAAATTATTATATTTTTCTTCTTTCTCTTTAAGTGCTCTAGCATAATTAAAATAAAACCAATGTAATTATATAAATATTTAAGAGAAAATAGAATACTTTTAGCAAAAATGTTTTGTATTTTTATAAAAATACTATACATAGTGTTCGATAATATATATAATTGTAGAAAAGGTGTTTTAAAACACAATGATTTTCGAACTAAAGGTGAGATTATGGATAAGCGTATTAAAAAGACAAATCATTCTTTATATGAAGCTCTTGGCAGATTATTAAGCAAGAAATCTTATAACAAAATAACAATTGAAGATTTACTTCAAGAATCTGGAATTTCTCGTTCTACATTCTATGCGCACTTTAAAACAAAGGATGAAGTACTAGTTTCAATTACTACAATGATTTTCTCTCACGTTTTTTCTCACTCACTAAAAGAAGAAACTACACACGACTTTTCAAAAGCAAGTTTATTTGATTATTCACATTTAATCACTCACACTCTTTACCATCTTCACGATGAAAAAGCATTAATTAATGCTATTTTATCTTCAGAAAGTAAGGATATCTTCTTAAGAGACTTAAGAAAAGAAATAACTCCAATAGCACAAAGGTCATTGGAGTTAAAAATCTTACAATATAGAGATATTCCTGAAGATTTAAGAATTGCTGAAATTACTGAAAGTTTCGTTTTATTAATCGAATATTGGTTCAACAACGATTGTAAAGAAACTCCTGAAACTCTAACTACTTATTTCTTCAATATGAATAGATAGGTATAACCTATTTCAAGTTATCTGGATTTAAGCATTTAAGCTCATCCAATACGAATAAGCCATCCTTTCTAATTAGAACATCGTCGAAATAAATCTCGCCGCCACCATGCTCTTTTGTTTGGTCTAATACTAAATCCCAGTGAATTGCTGATTCGTTTCCATTCCATGCATCATCATAACAAGCACCTGGGGTAAAGTGGATTGAACCTGAGATTTTTTCATCAAACAAAATATCGCACATTGGCTTTGTTACATATGGGTTAACACCCAAAGCAAATTCGCCAACGAATCTTGCACCATCATCTGTGTCAAAGATTTTGTTTATCTTATCTGTGTGATTTGATGTTGCTTCAACAATCTTACCATCTTTAAACAACAATGATATATTTTCAAATTTGATACCATCTTCAATTGATGGAACATTATACGAGATTCTTCCATTAACACTATTTTTAACTGGAGCCGTGTATACTTCCCCATCTGGAATATTGCACTTACCTGAGCACTTAATTGCTGGGATACCCTTTATTGAGAATGTTAAATCTGTATTTGGAGCAACAATTCTAACCTTATCTGTTTTGTTCATTAATTCAACAAGTGGCGTCATAGCTTTATCCATCTTTG
>CAMNMY010000058.1 GCA_946545105.1 uncultured Clostridia bacterium | reverse complement strand
TTATATTTCGCTATATGCGCCTAAGAATGTGAATTGAATAGCTGCTTGATCAAGTTCAGCAATTAAGTTTTGTGTTGCCTTAGATTTAATGTCGCAATCAAGGTCAAAATAGAAGATAAATTCAAATGAAGAATTTGGCATTGGGCGAGATTCAAGTTTTGTCATATTTATGCCTAAATTGTAGAATCTAGATAGCAATTTATACAACGAACCTGGAGTGTTTGGCAACGATGTCACAATGCTAATTTTATTAGCATTGTTATATACCTTTATATCCTTTGCAATTAGTATGAATCTTGTGTAGTTATCGTTAGAATCTTGGATTGATGCATCAAGTATTTTTAGACCATAAATTTCAGCACATTCTTGAGATGAAATCGCAGCTATATCATCACGTCCGCTTTCCTTAACCATTCTAGCTGCAACCGCAGTATTTGGGCATGGTGTAATTATAATGTTTGGATACTTTTCTAAGTATTTTTTGCATTGAGATAGAGCTTGCTCATGAGAGTAAACTTCCTTGATGTTTTCAAGTTTTGCGTTTGTGTTAGCTACAAGATTGTGCTTAATTTGTAATTTCAAACTCTTAACAATGTAGAATTTGTGTTCTTTCATCAAATCATAAACTGGGTTAACAGATCCAGCATAAGAATTTTCGATAGGCAATACTCCATATTCGCAGAATCCTTTTTCTACAGCTTGGAAAACATTTTCAAAATTTTTGAAATAAGAAATATCTGCAATCTCGAAGAATTTTGATGCAGCGATAGAAGAGTAAGCTCCCTTTATTCCTTGGCAAGCAACCTTGGCTCTAACAGGAAAAACAGTTTCTTTTTTAATTGCTTCTTTAATGCTTTCAACTAAATTTGTAGAGATGTCTTCTGCCTCTGTCTCATAAGCTCTTGATGTTTCAAATAGTGCTTCATATATCTTTTTAAGATATAGTTGTTGAGCAGGTTCCAATCCTTCTGTTAGTTTTAAAAGCGTTTCTTTGCTTTGATCCAAATCGTCATAAGCATTTTCTTTTTTTGCTTTGACAATGTCTTTTGTTAGATTCATTCTTTCAAGATAAAGATCTTTTAAAGATTCATCAATTTTTGCTACTTTTTCTTTCAATTCATTACTATTCATATATATCTCCTAAATAAAAATAGGCCTTGTATTTTGCTACAAGACCTTTAATTTTTTATCATATTATATTTTTTACAACAAGAAGTTAGAGGCTGTAGCTATTTGCAGCTTTTAAAAAACCATCCTCTAAAGTTAAAGACTAAATAATTTTGCATTTAATTTCTTCCTTGTTGGCATTATTTTAGCGCTATAGAGGTTTGCTGTCAATAATAGTTTTGTATCAAAAATGTAAAAAATGCGCCATAAAATATTTATTTGATTGAATATTTGTAATATTATTGAATATATTATATTTATTAATAAAACACGAGGTGAGGTGTTATATGAACAAACAAGACGTTTTAGATTTTATTGAAGAAAATGGAGTAAAGTTCGTAAAATTGGCATTCTGTGATGCACTTGGCAATCTAAAGAATGTTTCAATATTTGCAACAGAACTTGAAGATGTTTTTGAGAAAGGAAGAGCAATCGATGAAGAAGCTTTCGATGGTATTGCATCGTACGAAAGAGGTGACATTCGATTATTCCCAGATCCAAACACAATGCAAGTATTACCTTGGAGACCACAACATGGTTCGGTTATAAGAATGTATAGCCACTTAAAGCATGAGGATGGTACTTTTGCTGAATGCGATGGAAGATATTTGCTTCAAAGTGCTCAAGAGAATTTAAAGAAATTAGGATATTCTTGCACAATTGGTAGCAACTGTGACTTCTATTTATTTGAGCGCGCAGAAAACGGCGAACCTACTCATACTCCATATGATAGAGCTGGATATTTGGATGCAGCACCTTTAGATAAAGGTGAAAACGTTAGAAGAGACATCTGCTTTACTTTGGAAAGACAAGGCCTAAAACCTACATCATCTCACCATGAAAAAGGACCAGGCCAAAACGAAATCAGATTTAACTACAACGATGCATTATTTGCAGCTGATGATTTAATGACATTCAAATCAACAGTTAAATCAATTGCAGCTGGAGCTGGATTATATGCTTCTTTCTTGCCAAAGCCAATTGAAAACGAAGAAGGTAGTGCCTTAAGAATTAACGTTCTTCTAAAGAAGGGGGATAAGGAATGCTCAACAGAGAGCAAAGAAATGAGAAATTTCTTAGCAGGTATTATGAATAGAATTAAGGATATGACACTATTCCTAAACCCAACACCAAACTCATATGATAGATTCAATTATTCAACATCACCAAAATATATTGGATGGGCTGAACAAAAGTTGCACCAAGTATTAAAAGTTAGTAAATATAAGGCAACAATTAACTCAGCTGACCCATCATGCAATCCATATATTGCATACGCTTTATTGCTATTTGCAGGTGCTGAAGGTTTAGAAAAAGGCCTTGAATTAGATAAACCAGTTACAGAAGTAATTGTAGATAACAAGCAATACGACACATTACCTCTATCTTTAAGCGAAGCAATTGAAATTGCTGAAGAAAGTGACTTTATCAATAAAGTCATTCCAGCTAAACATTTAGAGCAATTTATTAATTATAAGAAGAATGAATATAAGCAATATGCAACATGTTCAGATAAGTCTTCATTCTTAGATGAGAAGTATTTCGGAAGGATCTAATAATTAATGGCTGAAATTTTATTTGTGTCAAAAGGAGAATTGAGTGCAGAATTTGCACAGCTTTTCAAAGAAGCTGGCTTCTCCTTTATTACGCAAGTAAAATCAGGAAACGAAGCAAGAAGAACTATAGATAGCAAGTCCGTTCCTATGGTGGTTATTAATGCGCCGCTTCCAGATGAGTTTGGACACGAACTTGCAATGTTTAACGAAGAAAGATTATTTTCAAACACAATCCTATTAGTAAACGCTGACATTTTGGATACGGTAGAACAAAAGTTCTATGGAACTACAGTAATTGCGCTTCCAAAGCCAGTTTCAAAAAGACAACTATATAAGATGCTTCAATTCTTCAAGGCGCAATCTTACAAAATGGATAAGATGCAAGAAGAAAACCATAGATTGTCAGATAAATTAGAAGAACTAAAATTAATTTCAAGAGCAAAGATGCTCCTTATGGAGCATTTGCACATGTCAGAAGAGGCTGCGCATAAGCATTTAGACAAAACATCTAAAGATCAAAGATGTTTAAAGAAAGATGTTGCAAAGTCTATAATTGACATGTATTCAAAATAAAATTTTTAAACTTATAGTTTATGATATAATTTACTTGATGGAACAAATTTCACTTAAAGTATTTGCTAAATTAAATTTGATGCTAGATATTAAAGGCATTTTGGACGATGGTTACCATTCTTTGGATATGGTAATGGAATCTTGTAGTTTATTTGATGAGATCACTTGCGAGAAATCTTTAGAAAATGAAGTTTATATGGATGGTGTTTTGCAGGACGATAAAAATACTGCCAAAAAAGCTTTGGATGTTTTAACTTTAGCCTATGGCTATAGAATGAAAGTAGACATCAAAAAGCACATCCCTATGTCAGCTGGCGTAGGTGGTTCTTCTGCAGATGCAGCAGGTGTATTTTTCGCTTATGGTAGATTGTACGGAATAGATTATGAATATATGACAAAACTAGCATTATCTGTTGGTAGTGATGTTGTGTATATGATGAAAGGTGGTCCAGCAAGAGTTAGATGTAAAGGAGAGATGATATCTCCTATTGAAACATTTAATGAAAGATATTTGGTTATTATCCAAAAAGCACAAGGTGCTTCAACAAAAGAAGTTTATAAAAAATACGATGATATAGGTAGAATTGTTGATTCTTCATTTGAAGATAAAGGTCAAGAATTCTTCAATGTACTTACAGCTCCAGCAATTGCTTTATCTCCAAGCATCAAAGATGCTTTTGATGAATTATCTAAGCATACAAATAAAGTATTTATGACTGGATCAGGCAGTGCTGTATGTGGTCTATTTGATACAAAAAAAGATGCTGATGAGGCTCTAGAGAAGATTGGCGAAGACTTTGCATTCAAAGCATCGATAAATACACTTCCAAAAGGTATTGAAATTCTAGAAGAAGTTTAGTGCGCTTAAATTATATATATTTATGCGTATTTTATTTGAATAATACCCGCGTTAGTGTTAGAATAAACATAGATTGAGATTATACATCGAGAGGATTCAATGGATTTACCCGCGAACAGCATGAATAATTTTTACAACAAAAGATACGATAGCATCTCAATTTTTGGTTACAAATTTCAGGAAATAATTAACAACAATATATATTGGAGGCAACAATGAAACCATATTACGAATCTGTGTTCAAATTTGATAAGGATTTGTCAGACATGGCTATTTTAGCTATGGATGGTGCTAAAGAATTAGGAGAAAAAGTAGATTATTATTTAACAACTTGGTACAACAATGAAATCCAAGCTCATGGCATGAAGAATACAAAGGATACTTTCTTAGTAAAGAGTTCTTGCCCAAGATTCACAACAGGTGATGGAAAAGGAATGGTTGCAGAAACTATTAGAGGTAAGGATTTATATATCATTTGTGATGTAGGAAATTATTCTTTAACATACAACATGTTTGGTACACCAAACAGAATGTCACCAGATGACCATTATGCTGACTTAAAGCGTTTAATCGGTGCTGTTGGCGGTAAAGCAAAGAAGATTACAGTTGTAATGCCTCTACTATATGGTGGAAGACAACATAGACGTGTAACAAGAGAATCTCTAGATTGCTCTCAAATGTTACATGAATTAAATACAATCGGCGTTTCAGACATCATTACATTTGATGCTCACGATCCAAGAGTTCAAAACGCTGAACCTTTAATGGGATTTGATAACTTCTTCCCAACATACCAAATTTTAAAAGCACTTCTAAAGAAATATCCTACATTGGATATGGGAAAAGAAAACTTCATGGTTGTTTCTCCAGATGAAGGCGCTATGGGTAGAAACATCTACTATGCATCAGTTTTAGGTGTAGATTTAGGTATGTTCTATAAGAGACGTGACTATGCTAACGTAGTTAATGGTAGAAACCCAATCGTTGCTCATGAATACATTGGTAACGATGTTAAGGATAAGACAATCTTTGTTGCAGATGATATCCTAGCAACAGGTGATAGCTTATTAAAGCTATGTTCTGAATTAAAAGAAAGAGGATGCGGCAAAATCTTCTTATGTGCTACATTCGCTTTGTTTACAGAAGGTCTAGATAAATTCCGTAAGGCATATGAACAAGGTTTATTCACAGCTGTATTAAGCACAAACCTAACATATTCTTACCAAGAAATGATTGATGAGCCTTGGTTCATCCAAGCTGATATGTCTAAGTTTATCGCTTACATTATTTCTGCTTGCGATCAAAACTTATCATTATCACCACTTCTAGATCCACATGATAAGATTCATGAATTAATTGAAAAATACAATATTGGTCAACCACAACAAATGACTTTAAATATTGATGGAGAGAAAAAATAATGAAAATTCAATGGCTAGGACATTCTTGCTTTAAGCTTACAGAATCTACTGGTACTACAATCGTAACTGATCCATATGATAGTTATGTTGGCTTTAAAATGGATACAGTTGAGGCAAATGTCGTAACTGTATCACATAAGCATAAAGACCATAGTGCTGTAAGTAATGTAAAGGGTGGTCCAACTATTATTGATAGCCTAGGCGCATGGGAAATTGGCGGAGTCGGAATTACTGGTCTACTAAGTTACCATGACAATGATAAAGGGGCAAAAAGAGGGGAAAACAACGTTTATTTATATCGAATGGATGGTATAGATATTTGCCATATGGGAGATATTGGCCAAGAAATGAATGT
>CAMNMY010000057.1 GCA_946545105.1 uncultured Clostridia bacterium | reverse complement strand
TGTTGCTCCAATTATGTCTTTAAACGACCACGACTTAAAAATGCTAAACGATTCTGCCATAAAGATTATTAAGGAATTAAAGATTGAAGGTGGATGTAACGTTCAATTCGCTTTGAACCCAAATTCATCTGAATATTACCTAATCGAAGTTAACCCAAGAGTTTCAAGATCTTCAGCCTTAGCTTCAAAAGCTTCAGGATATCCAATCGCTAGAGTTACAGCAAAGATTGCTGTAGGTATGGCTCTAGAAGATATACAAGTTGGTGGAACAACAGCTGACCACGAACCATCTTTAGATTACGTAGTTGCTAAGTTCCCAAGATTCCCATTTGATAAGTTCTCAACAGCTTCAAATATGTTAGGAACACAAATGAAAGCTACAGGTGAAGTTATGTCAATTGGTAGCAACCTTGAAGAATGTTTCTTAAAGGCTACAAGATCACTAGAAGTTGGCGTTACTCACATCTACGTTTCTAAGTTCGATAACATGTCTAAAGAAGAATTAATGGCATATGTATCTGAATTTAGAGCAGACAATATATTTGCTATTGCAGAACTTGTAGCTAGAGGTGCAACAGTTGAAGAGATGTCAAAAGTAACTATGATTACTCCATTATTCTTAGAAGCAATTAAGAGAATCGTAGATAAAGAATTTGAATTAAAAGATAATATCAAAAATGTAGAAGTATTAAAATCAGCTAAGAAGCTAGGCTTCTCAGATAAGTTCATCGCAAAGCTATGGAATATGAAAGAAATCGATGTTACAAACTTCAGAAAAGAAAACAACATCAAGCCAATCTTCAAGATGGTAGATACACTTCATTCTGGAGCATACATCCCATACTTCTATTCAACATATACAGGCGAAAAGAGTGAATCAATCATCACAGATAAGAAGAAGATAATCGTTTTAGGTGCTGGCCCAATCAGAATTGGACAAGGTGTAGAATTCGACTACTCAACAGTACACGCTGTAACAACAATTAAGAAGTCTGGATATGAAGCTATTATCATTAACAACAACCCAGAAACAGTTTCAACAGACTATACAACTTCAGATAAGTTATACTTTGAACCACTAACACCTGAAGATGTTATGAACATTATAGATTATGAAAACCCAGAAGGTGCTATTGCATCACTAGGTGGACAAACAGCTATTAACCTTGCTCAACCTTTAACAGATAGAGGAGTAAAGATTATCGGTACAGATTGTGAAGCTATCGATAAAGCAGAAAATAGAGACCTATTTGAAAAGCTATTAGTTCAATTAGGAATTCCTCAACCAGAAGGCTGTGCAGTAACAAAAATTGAAGATGGTGTAGTAGCAGCAGAAAGAATTGGATACCCAGTTTTAGTTCGTCCAAGCTTCGTATTAGGCGGACGTGCTATGCAAATCGTATCAAACGAAAAGCAATTAAGACACTACCTAAAGACAGCCGTTGAAATTGATGAAGATAAGCCAGTATTAGTAGATAAATATATCGTTGGTAAAGAAGTAGAAGTTGATGCTATCTGCGATGGTAGAGATGTATTCGTACCAGGTATTATGGAACTTGTTGAAAGAACAGGTATCCACTCTGGAGACTCAATCAGCGTATATCCAGCATTCTCAATTTCTAACAAAGTTAAGGGAATTATCCTACAATATGCTAAAAAGTTAGGTTTAGGTATTGGAATTAAGGGTCTATATAATATACAATTTATCGTAGATAAAGATGAAAAGGTTTACATCATCGAAGTTAACCCAAGATCTTCAAGAACAGTTCCATTCTTATCTAAGGCTACAGGATACTCACTAGCTGATATCGCTACAGAAGTTATCTTAGGCAAGACATTGAAGGAACAAGGTATCTTTGATATCTACCCAGAAGAGAAGAAGCGTTGGTATGTTAAAGTTCCAGTATTCTCATTCAACAAGTTACGTGGACTAGATGCATATCTATCACCAGAAATGAAATCTACAGGTGAAGCTATCGGTTATGATGATAAACTAAATAGAGCACTATACAAGGCATTACAAGCTTCTGGTATGAAGTTAAGAAACTATGGTACAGTATTTGTAACAGTAGCAGATTCAGACAAGGAAGAAGCATTGCCACTAATTAAGCGTTTCTATGATTTAGGATTCAATATCATGGCTACAAAGGGAACAGCTAAGTTCTTAATCGACAATGGTATTAGAACTCACATCCTAAAGAAGATTTCAGAAAACTCTGATGACATTAAAAATGCTATTAGATCTGGATTCATCAACTATGTAATTAACACATCTGAAGTTTCAGCTTTAAATGAACAAAACGATGGTTATCAAATTAGAAGATATGCAACAGAAAGCAATGTAACAATGTTTACATCATTAGATACAGTTAAAGTTTTACTAGATGTTCTAGATGAAACAACAATTCGTATCTCAACAATTGACGCAAAATAATGAAACAAAGCATTTTTGAAATTAAAGAAAATATAGCATTGAACCAAAGCATCATGAAGATGGTGCTTTTGGGCAATACTTCAAATATCACAAAGCCAGGCCAATTTGTTAATATAAAGATTGATGGCTTATATCTTCGCCGTCCAATATCTGTAAATGATTATGACAATGAAACGTTGACTCTAATCTATAAGATAGTTGGAAAGGGAACTGAAAAGATGGCCCAACTAAAAGTTGGAGATAAGTTAGATATTCTAACTGGATTGGGTAATGGCTATGATATGTCAAAAGCTGGAGATAAAGTGCTTTTAATTGGTGGTGGAGTTGGTGTGCCACCATTATTCAATCTTGCAAAGGAATTGATAGCTCAAAACAAAAAAGTTGAAGTTGTATTGGGTTTTAATACTAAAAACGAGATATTCTATGAAGCCGAATTTGAGGCTATAGGTGCAAATGTGCACGTAACTACAGTTGATGGCTCATATGGTATAAAAGGCTTCGTAACAGACGCAATTTTGAGCTTAGATTATGATTATTTCTATACTTGCGGCCCAGAACCAATGTTAAAGGCTGTATATAAGGCTACAAAGACATCTGGACAATTCTCGTTTGAAGAAAGAATGGGATGTGGGTTTGGCGCATGTATGGGATGCACATGTAAGACACTTTATGGTAACAAGAGAATCTGTAAAGATGGTCCAGTTCTTGAGAAGGAGGAAATTATATGGGGAGACTAAGTGTTAATCTATGTGGAATAGAGTTAGATAATCCAGTAATTCCAGCATCAGGAACATTTGGATTTGGTTATGAATTTGCAGAATTATATGATATCAACATGCTTGGTTCATTCTCTTTCAAGGGAACAACAAAGGATCCAAGATTTGGAAACCCAACACCAAGAATCGCAGAATGTACATCAGGCCTTATTAACTCAGTTGGTTTACAAAACCCTGGAGTTGAGAAAGTAATAAATGAAGAGATTCCAAAGCTTGAAAAAGTTTTCCATAAGAAGGTTATGGCAAACGTTTCAGGATTCTCAATTGAAGATTATGCATATACCTGCGAAAAGATAGATAAGCTTGATTGTGTAGGTTGGATAGAGGTTAATGTATCTTGTCCAAATGTACACGGCGGCGGAATGAGCTTTGGTACATCAGCACAAGCTGCAGCAGAAGTAACAAAGGCAGTAAAGAAAGTTACAAAAAAGCCAATCATTATCAAGTTATCGCCAAACGTTACAGATATTGCATCTATTGCAAAGGCTTGCGAAAATGAAGGCGCAGATGGTATCAGCTTAATAAACACTCTACTTGGTATGAGAATAGATTTAAGAACAAGAAAGCCAATTGTAGCAAATAGAATGGGTGGTTTTTCTGGACCAGCTATTTTCCCAGTAGCAGTAAGAATGGTTAACCAAGTTGCAAATGCTGTTAAGATTCCAGTAGTTGGAATGGGCGGTGTATCAACAGCTGAAGATGTAATTGAAATGATGTTAGCTGGCGCTACAGCAGTTGAAGTAGGCGCTGCTAATTTAGTAAATCCATTTGCTTGCAAAGATATAATTGAAGCTTTGCCAAGTGTTATGGATAAATATAGAATTGATAATTTGAAAGATATAATTGGAGGAGTTAGATAATGGGAAAGGACGTTATTGTTGCTTGTGATTTCGATTCAGCACAAAAGACATTCGAATTTCTAGATAAGTTCAAAGGAAAGAAACCTTTTGTTAAAATTGGTATGGAATTATACTATGCAGAAGGACCATCAATCGTTAAGGAAATAAAGGCTAGAGGACACAAGATTTTCTTGGACTTAAAGCTTCACGATATTCCAAACACAGTTAAAAAGTCTATGGCAGTTTTGTCTAGATTAGATGTAGATATGACAAACCTTCACGCAGCAGGAACAAAGAATATGATGAAGGCTGCAATTGAAGGATTAACAAGAGCAGATGGAACTCGTCCAATACTTATTGCTGTTACACAATTAACATCAACAGATGAACAATCAATGAAGGATGATTTATTAATCAACGAGCCAATTGATAAAGTAGTTATGCATTATGCAAAGTGTGCTGAAGAATCAGGATTAGATGGGGTTGTATGTTCTCCACTTGAAGCTGGTAAGGTTCACGATGTATGTGGAAAGAAGTTCTTAACAATCACTCCAGGCGTTAGATTTGCTGATGGAGATGTTGGCGATCAAAAGAGAGTTACAACACCAGCTAAAGCAAAAGAGTTGGGTTCAGATTATATCGTTGTAGGAAGACCTATAACAGCAGCAGAAGATCCAGTTGCTGCATATGAAAGATGTATTAGAGAATTTGTAGGAGATTAATTATGGCAGATTTACAAACACTTATAGCAAAAGACTTATTATCTATTAAGGCAGTATTCTTTAGACCAGATGAACCATTTACATGGGCAAGTGGTATTAAGAGCCCAGTATACTGCGATAACCGTTTAACATTGACAGCTCCAAAGGTAAGAAATGATGTTGAAAACGGTCTTGCACAATTAGTTAAAGAAAACTATCCAGATGCAGAAGTTCTAATGGGAACATCTACAGCAGGTATTGCTCACGCAGCTATCGTTGGACATATTATGGATATGCCAATGGGATATGTTAGATCTGGAGCAAAAGACCATGGTAGACAAAACCAAATCGAAGGTAAATTAGAAAAGGGCCAAAAGGTTGTAGTAGTTGAAGATTTAATTTCTACAGGCGGAAGCGTTATTGAAGTTGTAAATGTTTTAAGAGAAGCTGGTGCTGAAGTTTTGGGCGTTGTTTCAATCTTCACATACGGTATGCAAAAGGGATTAGATAGATTAAAGGAAGCAAACGTTAAAAACATTTCTTTGACGAACTTTGATGTTATCGCAAAGGTAGCAGCTGAAGAAGGATATATCAAAGAGAGCGACGTTGAAAAGCTAATTAAGTTTAGAAACAATCCATCTGATGAAAGTTGGATTAAATAAGAGGTAATATGAGAAATTTACTTGATGTTGTTGATTTAACAGTTGAAGAAATTGACGAATTAATTAATACAGCAAATGACATTATTGCAAATCCAGAAAAGTATTCTGAAAAGTGTAAGGGTAAGAAACTTGCTACGCTTTTCTATGAGCCATCTACAAGAACAAGATTATCTTTTACTGCAGCAATGATGGAACTAGGCGGAAATGTATTAGGATTTTCAGAAGCTTCTTCTTCATCAGCAATGAAGGGCGAGAGTGTATCTGATACAGCAAAGATGTTATCTTGCTATGCAGATATTATAGCTATGCGTTCTCCAAAGGAAGGCGCTCCATTCGTAGCAGCTAAGGCTGCATCAATTCCTGTTATAAATGCAGGAGATGGTGGACATTGCCATCCAACACAAACTTTAGGAGATTTGCTAACAATCAAAAGAGAAGTTGGTAGATTGAACAATTTAACAGTTGGTTTCTGTGGAGATTTAAAATACGGAAGAACAGTGCATTCATTCATCAATGCATTATCTAGATACGAAAA
>CAMNMY010000056.1 GCA_946545105.1 uncultured Clostridia bacterium | reverse complement strand
TTCATTGATGGGAACATTATTTTGGGCACCACTTATTGCCGTATTTTTATTTGTTCTACCTTACATCATTAATAGTGTATTTTTATCTGGTTATAATTTCACAGGATCTTTAGGAATCGGATTTTCAGCATCATCAGCAGAATATATTGGTAGCGCTATTAGAGATATCTATACAACAAGAATCCAATATACTTGCTACTATTTATTACCATCAATTATGTTTGCATCAATCGGTATGGCTGGTGTGTATAATTGCATGAGAAATTTATTGTGGGATGTTGAATGTAATATTTTGAAAACATTCTTCTTAGGAATTAAGAGACACTGGTATAAGTTCTTAATCGTTTATACAGTATTAGGCGCTCTTGCTTTAGGATTTGTAACATCATTGTTAGAAATTAGAATGGCATATGCTATGGGCGCATCTGCAAGTGCAGGATGGTGGGTACTACTAATCTTTAGTGGAATCTTAGCATTACTTGCTTCAGTATATTCAATGATTTTAGTTCCAATGCTAGTTACATATAAATATGACAAAGTTTGGTACAAGAATTTAGGTATTTGCTTAAAGAATTCAGCAATCATTGTTTGCATTTCTCCATTGCAAATATTAATCGTAACAATCATTGTGGCTTTGCCATTAGCATTGACATTGATTCCAGCTGTATCAACATTTATGGTAATTGTAATTGCATTATACGGAATTGCATTCTATGCATTATTAGATATTGCTTATTCACAATTCTATTGCGATAACTATATTTACTTCTTGTATAACAAAAATCAAGAAGAAGCAAAAAAGCAACAAGCAAAAGAAGCTAAGGCTTATCGTCAACAACAAGCAAAAGAAAAGCAAGCTAAGATTAGTTATAAAAAGAAAAAGAAATAATGGAAGCTTATTCAATTCTTGCCAAGTATTATGATCAACTAATGAAAGATTTTGATTATAGTGCATACCTTGAATTTATTAAGGGGTATGCTAAGGGCGAGGGCGTAGATTTAGCTTGTGGTACAGGTGAGATGACTATAGCTTTAACAAAGCTTGGAGCTAAAGTTATCGGTGTTGATTTAAGCGAAGAGATGTTATCTAAGGCAAGAGATAAAGCAAGATTAGCTTTTAAGAATATTATTTTTATTGAATCAGATTTAAAAGATTTTAAACCGCCACACAAAGTAGATTTTGTAACTTGCGTATGCGATGGCTTTAATTATGTAAATGCAAAAACATTAAAGGCATCAATAGATAAAGTTGCTTCATATTTAAAAAGCGGTGGTTATTTTATATTTGATATTTCATCAAAATATAAGTTAGAAAATGTACTTGGAAACGGAACGTTCTGTGAAGATTTAGACAATATTACATATATATGGTCTAACAAATTAGAAGGAAACAAAGTTTCAATGCAAATTTCGTTCTTTGAACACCAAAAAGGCGATACATATAAAAGAATTGATGAAAACCAAACACAATTTATCTATGACAAAAATGATATTTTTGAGATGTTAGATAAAGATTTCGAATATAATGTATTTGATGGCACAAGTTTTAAAGAACTAAAAGACGATTCATTAAGATATTTATTTATAGCAAGAAGGAAATAATATGGATACCATAAAAAGAGCAATGCTTTTTGACGGTAAGGCAATTGTGGATGTTTTAGACACAACAGAAATCGTTCAACAAGCAATTAATTATCATAATCTAACAGATGATGCAGCAAAGGCACTTGGACGTGTATTAACGATTGGTGCATTCATTTCATCAGGATTCAAATCAAAAGGAAACAAATTAACTATCATTGTTGATGGACAAGGTAGTGGTGGAAAGATGGTTGTAACAGCAGATACTGGCGCAATCGTTAGAGGATATATTCAAAACCCAAATGCTATGGGAGATGTTCCAAATGTTGTTGGTAAGAATGGTTACATCAATGTTATTAAAGACTTTGGAATGAAAGAGCCATACAATGGATTGAGCGAAATTATGGTTGGAGATATTGCAATGGATTTTGCATATTACTTCACAAAGTCAGAGCAATTGCCATCAGCTATATCTGTTGATGTAGATGTAAAGGGTGGCGTTTGTAAAAAGGCTGCAGGTATTATTGTTCAACCAATGCCAAATTGTACAGATGAGATAATTGTTATCTTGGAAGATATAGTAAATCAAATGAAGAACATTGCTCAAATCGTTGAGGAAAAGACAGCACAAGGTGTAATTGATTTCTATTTTGCACATTTCCCAATGAAACAATTAGAAGATGTTAATCCATCTTATGTTTGTTCTTGTTCTAAAGAAAAGGTATCTCAAATGCTTATTACTTTAGGAAAGGATGAATTATTAAAGATTATTAAAGAACATGGCCAAATTGAAGTTGGTTGCCAATTCTGCAATAAAAAATATAGATATTCAAAAGAGGATATAGAAGGTTTTTTTAATTAATGAGTATATGCGTAGTTAAAAACAGTTCGGATGATTATTTTCAAAAGGCAAAAGAAGCAGTAGATAAGCAAGATTTTGTCCAAGCATTCCGCATGTTTAGAAACGCATTAACTTTTAAAAACATTACAAGAGAAAAAAGAATCGAGATAAAGAAAGAGTACGCAAAGGTATTGGCTATGCGTGGAGTATTTGTTGCTTCAAATCAATTGTTGTTTGAGGTATTAACAGAGGCGCCTCTAGATAGTGAAGCAAACGCTATATTGATGTACAACTTCAAGACAACAGGATTTGAAAACACAGCTGAATTCTATGCAGTAAGAGCACAGAACTTTCTTAAAGAAAAGAGAGAGAATTTCAAAGACGAATTATCTAAGATGTCTCAAGGAGAGAGTTTGTTTGTAGATGGACAAGAAGTAAACGTTGAGGATTTATCTGATTCTGAATTTGATAGATTGATCAATGGTGAATTCCCATTTTTAGAGGAAGAGAATAAATCAAATGGTGTATTTACGGTAAGAGACCATGTAGATGAATTTGATAAATTTACGTCAATGATGTATGAGGCTGCACAAAAGCAAGAATACGCAAAGGCGATAGATTATGCAAATGACGCATTAGCGCTTAATGTAAGCGAGGATTTGAAGCTTGTAGCATATTATACAAAGTGCGTAGCTTTGATGATTATGGGCTATGTCAGAGAAGCGTTAGATTTAGTAAACATGATTTTAGAGAATCATCCAGATGATTACACATATGTAATTTTAAAAGCCGAGATTCTATCTGATATGAAAGATGTTGATGCAGTTAGGGAGACACTTTCGTTTTTTGAAGATAAACCAAAGGGAGAAGTTTTGCCGTTTGATAGAATACTTCTTCTTTATTTTAAGAATCATTTATATGCTGAAGCATTAACCTTCTTAGAGCCAAGATTACCATACTTTAATACTTCAGAATCGCTTTTGTCTAATTATGGAATAATTAATTTCAATCTTGGGTATATAGATAAGGCAAAAGAAGTGTTTGCAGATCTAAATGATATGTATGGTGATTTGTCTGATGCATATCATTATCTAAACTACATAAAATATGGCTTTGATAAACCAATACAAAACAATACATTCGTTGGGGATATAACCGAATTAACAAAACAATATATTTCAGAATTTTCTTTGTTTTTAGAACAAGAGGGCATTTCTGCGGCGTCTTGGATGACAATGGATATTGATGGCTTTATAAGAAAATTATTGTGGGTTATTCGCTCAGGAAGAATAGATATTGCTTGTGCTATTTTAAAGAAAGTATTCTTAGTGTCAGTTGAAGCTAAGAATCAAAAAATGAGTAAACAAATAAAGCCTCTTTTAGAACGCGTTTTTGAGATACCTGCAACAGAACTTGGATTGAGTGCAGATGTTAAAGAAACGATATTTGATTTTGAATTATTATACAAACCATCATTCTACTATCTAGACGAGGAAAGTAAGTTTAGAGTAGCAAATAAGTTAATAGATAAATTCGATTTTCCAAAGGCAATGTGGACAGCTGTCACACATGCTGTTGCATACGATTTGCCAAGAAATCAAAAGAGATTAAAAGCAATCCTTAATCTTTTAAAAAGATTAAATCAAATGAATGCAGAAAAGAAATTTGCATGGAAGAGTGAAAGAGCAATTTACGCTTTAATCTTGTATTTAGTAACACCAAAACAAACTCCACCAGAAGACATTGTTAAAGGTTTAATCTACGATAAAAATGTGTTTGAAAAGTATCTTTTTGAATACAATCAACGTCTAAACAAGGACTAATCCGCACTGATTTATATAAATATAATATTTTTTCTTGTTTTATAATTTTATTGCGTGTATAATTTTTTAACGAGCGCTATTATGCGCAAGTAAGGAGAGAAGATATGCAATTCAAGAAAGAAGACTTATTTACAATTCCAAATATCTTGACATACATCAGATTTATTTGTCTTCCAATCTTTTTGGCATTTATGGGACTTTGCTATAAATGTGAAGATTCTACGATGAAAACATGGTGGTTGTTCGCTGGATTTATTACATTCATTTTTGCGGAAATTACAGATGTCGTGGATGGTAAAATTGCAAGAAAATATAACATGGTAACAGATATCGGCAAGGTTATCGATCCAATTGCTGATAAGTTAATGCAATGCTTTGCTATTTTGATGGTAGCATTGGTTAAGAATGTATGGTTTATTTGGGTATTTATGGGCGTGCTTATCGTGAAAGAAATCATGATGGGTGTTCAATCTAAATACTTCATGAGAGCTTCAAAAAGACAAGTTGAACAAATGGCAAACAAGGTCGGTAAGGCTGGAGCTGCTATCAACTTTATCGGTATTATTCTAGCATTCGGTTTAAATGTTAAAGATATGTTTGGTTGGTTTGATATGCCACAAATTATTTTGGACATTTTATACTACACAGATATGGTCATTCTTTTAGGTGCTTGTGTGCTACAAATTTTTGCTTTTACAAATTACACAATTATCTATGCAAAGCAATTAAAGAAGTTAAGAGAATCTGGTGTTTTAGATAAGCTAGACAAGTTTGGTAATCCTCTACCTCAAGATGTAAATGAGGATAAAACAGAAAAAGAAGAGCAATAACTATGTATCTTTTAGCAGGCCTATTCGATTGGATTCAATTCAGCACAGATAGAATTTCTCATCCAGCAATTATAACAGGGCTTGTGCTAATAGTTCTAGGTATATTAAGTGCAGTATTTGCAAATCCAATTGGAAATACTTCATTTGCTCAAAGCATAAATCAAAAACTAAATAAATCAGAAACGTTTGTAGCTGGAGTATTTAGAATCTCAGGATATGTAATGATACTTATTGGTTGTATTGTTATAGCCTGCATAAAATAGAAAAAATTAACGGAGATAGATAAATTATGGAAATGGAAAAAACTTACAATCCTCAAGAGTTTGAAGGAAGAATTTATCAAGATTGGATTAAGAATGGTTACTTTACTGCAAAGGTAGACAAGAAAAAGGATCCATTTACAATCGTTATTCCACCACCAAACATAACAGGACAATTACATATGGGTCATGCTCTTAACGATACAATTCAAGACGTTATTGTTAGATTTAAGAGAATGCAAGGTTATTCAACATTGTGGCTACCAGGAACAGACCACGCATCAATCGCAACAGAAGTTAAGATTGTTGAAAAGATGAAGCAAGAAGGTATCACAAAAGAAGATATCGGTAGAGATGGCTTCTTAAAGAGAGCTTGGGCTTGGAAAGAACAATATGGTGGCAGAATCGTTGAACAATTAAAGAGATTAGGTACATCTTGCGATTGGTCAAGAGAAGCTTTCACAATGGATGAAAGATGCTCGAGAGCTGTAAAAAACGTATTTGTTAAGTTATATAACAAAGGCCTTATCTACAAGGGCGCAAGAATTATTAACTGGTGTCCTTGCTGTAAAACTGCTTTGTCTGATGCTGAAGTTGAATATCAAGAACAACCAAGCCACTTATGGAATATTAGATATCCATTAGTTGATGGTACAGGCGAAATCGTTGTTGCTACAACAAGACCAG
>CAMNMY010000055.1 GCA_946545105.1 uncultured Clostridia bacterium | reverse complement strand
TTGGAAGAAGAAAAACCAGCAGTTATTATTAGTACTCATTATTTTGTTACTTATGTAGCTGTTAGATACAAAATGAAACACGATCCAAATTGTATCGTCATTACATATAACCCAGATAATAACGTACACATGTGGTGGGATGGTAGAGAAGGCTTGTTCTTGGTAAACAATGAAGCCGCAAGAGAAGAAGCTATAAACAAGAGAAAATTTGATCCAGAAAGAGTAATCAACGTAGGATTTAGTAAGAGAAAAGAAGTTGTTGAATGTACAGCATCAAAAGCAAAATTAAGAGAAAAATATAATTTACCTAAAGACAAGTTTACTGTTTTGTTGGCAGATGGCGCTTATGCAGTAGGTCGTTCAAAAGATTTTTGTAGACATCTTCTTTATACAAAGAAAGATATTACAATTATTTATCTTGCAGGTAAAAATATAAAGAGACACTATTACTTCTTAAAGAAGAAAGCAAGATTAGAGAAAAAGGGTAAAACAAATATTGATTTTAGAATCCTTGAGTTTACACCAAAGATTTATGAATATTATAAAGCTGCAGATTTAGTTATCACAAAAGCTGGTCCAAACACATTGTTGGATTGTTGTTTAGTTGGTACGCCATTTGTCGCTAACCTTCTTCCACAACCAATGGAAAAAGCTGCTTATCAATTATTTGTAAAGCAAAAGAAGTGTGGACTTGGTGTATTTAGAGATTGGCAAATACAAAACGTTGTAGAAGATTTTATTGACCATCCAGAGAAATTGGATTGCTATAAAAAGAATATGAAGTATTTCCAAGAAATGCCAAATGGTGTAGAAAAAATAACGGAAGTAATTGAACAAGAATTAAAGAAAGAGGGATTAATCTAAATGGATTGGGATAAAGTTCATGTTGAATTAGAACGACAAGGCAAGTTTGACGAGTATACAACACCATATAATTATAATCATGTTATTCCGGTTGATGAGAATTATGAATATATTCCAAAGAATATAGGATTTAAGATTTCAAGTTGTTTTTATAGATCATTAATGTTCCTATTGGGCGCGTTGGCTACAAAGGTAGCTTTTGGCGCAAAATATTACGGAAAGGAAAAAGTTAAACCTTTAAAAAAGAAAGGTTATTTTACTGTTATGAATCATTGTTCATATCTAGATTCTTTAATGCTAAGGCATGCA
Organism: uncultured Clostridia bacterium; assembly: GCA_946545105.1. Next base: position 4,969 of record CAMNMY010000055.1, on the reverse strand, counting down.
GTTGGAGATACAAAAAAAGTATATTTGACAGTAGCTTCACACAATTGTAAATCTGGGTATGCTGGACATGTTTTAAGATCAGGTGGTATTTTACCGCTTGCTGAAAAATTGTCTGCAGTTAAGAATATGAATAAAGCCTTCCATGAATTGATTGAGAAGGGAAACGTAATTCAAGTTTATGCGGAAAAGGCAATGTGGATGCATTATGAAAAACCACGTCCATTTAAGAGAGGTGCGTTTTCATTTGCTGTAAAAGAGAATGCTCCTATTGTTCCTGTATATATCAGATGGGAGCCGGCAAAAGGATTAAGAAAGTTATTGGGATTTAAAAAGACAGCATCTGTTATTGTTTTAGATCCTGTATATCCAAAAGAAGGAGTATCTTCTAAAGAAAATACAATTTATATGCAACAACAAACGCAAAAGGAATTTATTGATGAGTATCGTAGATACTTTAACATTTCAAAAGAAGAAAAGCCTTGTATTTATGATATCGATCCAGAATATATGGATTCATTAAACGAAGAAACAAAATTTGCTATCACATTGTGATGGAAATTTAACGAGGTTAATTATGAAGAAACTAGCTATTGGCATAATCATTGGGATTTTATTAGTTTCCACACTATGTGTGTTTTCAGGCTGTTCTTTAATTGCGAAAGCTCAAGGTAAGACATATATATCTTATGTTCAATCAGGTGCTTATACAGTTGGCGAATTAGAGACAGATCAAATGGCGGAAGATTTTCTGATTAACTGGTATGGAGGTAGCGTTAATATCATTCAATATGATGGAGATAAGATAGTCTTTAAGGAAACAGCAAACCAAGAATTGTCTGATGATATGAAACTTCATTGGGCATTTTGGGATTCTTCAGAATATGGCAAATATTATCAAATACAATATTGCGAAAAGGGCATGAAGGATTTAAGAACAATTAAAAAGGACTTAACAGTCCTTCTTCCAAAAGATATTGATGAATATAATAAATTCTCAATTACCGCTCGTCAAGAATGTGATATCAACATCGATCTTCCAAATGTTAGCGTTGTGGGTGAGAATCAAGGCCATCCAAATGTTCATTTGGACGCTGAATATGGAAACATCAATGCAGTATTTAAGAATATTGATTCATTTAGAATGATTGGCGATGGTGGAAAAGAGGCAAATAAGTACTATAGAAGCCTTAGAGCGGCAGCTGTTGATACAATTGATTGTGTTGCTTCATTTTCTAAATTTATTTTTAATATCAATGAGATTAAGTCATATGCAGAAATACAATCATTTGCTGGAGATGTATATTTATTATGCGATGGCAATGTTAAAAGCCTAAACATTGATGCTGATTTAGGAACAAAATATGTGTTTGCTCACTCATTTAACAAATTGGATTTCACATCTAAGACCGGCATAATTGGAATAGCAATGAATTATAAACAAACTTTCCAAGTTACAATGTCAAATTATAAGAAACATGGAGCGGACTTACCATATAAAGAACCAAACTTTGTAGGAAGAATAGCATATGTTTTAGATGAAGATTTGCAACCTGGTGATCCTGATGATAAATTGGACCTAGTTCACAATGGTGATACTTGGATAGTAAGAGGCGGCAAAGATAAATATGGACGCACGGTTGATGTAAAGATTGCAAGTGGAGCAGATGTATACTTTGGTAACAACTCACAAGCTTTATATTCAATATTTGAGGAAACCGGTGTATTCGACAATATGAATGATCTTCCAAATATTGAGATGCCAGAAGGATACAATAGAGTAGATAATCAACAAAACGATAATCAAAACTGAATAAATTAAAGACAAGCGTTGCTTGTTGACTAATATGCGCCAATATGATAACTTTACATTGGCGTATTTTTATTGCATATATGCGCACGAGAGGTAAGAAATGGGATTATTTTCAAATTTATTTAAATCTGCTAACGATAGAGAAATAGCAAGAATTGAAAAAACTGTAGATAAGATTGAAGCTTTAGAGCCTCAATTTGAAGCTATGAGTGATGAAGAACTTAGAGCTTGTACAGACAAATATAAAGAAAGAATTCAAAATGGAGAAAAACTAGAAGACGTTTTGGTTGAAGCTTTTGCAACTGTAAGAGAAGCTTCTAAGCGTGTTTTAGGTATGAGACACTTTAGAGTTCAGCTAATCGGTGGTATCGTTCTATTCCAAGGAAGAATTGCTGAAATGAGAACAGGTGAAGGTAAAACTTTGGTTGCTACACTTGCTGCATACTTAGCTGCACTTGAAGGAAAGGGCGTTCATGTTGTAACAGTTAACGAATATCTTGCAAAGCGTGACGCAGAATGGATGGGCAAAGTATATAAATTCTTAGGATTGACAGTTGGTATTAACTTAGCTCAAGCATCTCCAGATTATAAGCGTGCTCAATATGCTTGCGACATCATGTATACAACAAACAACGAATTAGGTTTCGATTATCTAAGAGATAACATGGTAAACGATAAATCTCAAATGGTTCAAAGAGGCCTTCATTTTGCGATTATCGACGAAGTTGATAGTATCTTAATCGATGAAGCAAGAACTCCATTAATTATTTCAGGTCGTGGTGAAAAGAGTGCAGATACATATATTACTGCAAATAGATTTGTTAAGACTTTAAAAGAAGAAGATTACGAAGTTGGAGATAAAGAAAAGACTGTATTCTTAAATGAATCAGGTTCTGAAAAGGCTGAAAAATATTTTGGCATTGAAAACTTAGCAGATTATGAAAACCAAGAATTAAAGCACTATATTGATAACGCCCTAAAAGCAAATATCATTATGAAGAAGGAAAAAGATTACTTGGTAGTAGATAATGAGATTATCATCGTCGATGAATTTACTGGTCGTCAAATGATTGGCCGTAGATATTCAAACGGTTTACACCAAGCTATCGAAGCTAAGGAAAATGTTCCAATCAAGTCTGAAAACAAGACATTGGCAACAATCACATTCCAAAACTTGTTTAGATTATATCCAAAGCTATCTGGTATGACAGGTACTGCATCAACAGAAAAGAATGAGTTTGAATCAATTTATTCTTTAGACATCGTTGAGATACCAACAAATAAACCAGTTATTAGAAAAGACTATAACGACCAACTATTTATGACAATGAAGGCTAAATATAACGCTGTATTAAACGACGTTATTCAATGCTATCAAAAGGGCCAACCAGTCTTAGTTGGTACAGTTTCAGTAGATAAGTCAGAAGAGTTATCTATGTTATTTAAGAGAAATAAAATTCCTCACAATGTGTTAAACGCTAAAAATCACGAAAAAGAAGCTGAAATCGTAGCACAAGCTGGTAAGTATAGAGCAGTTACAATCGCTACTAACATGGCAGGTCGTGGTACAGATATTTTGCTTGGTGGTAACGCAGAATTCTTAACAAAAGAAAAATTGGATAAGATGGGATATTCTCATGAACTTATAGATATTGCTTCATCTCATGCGCCAATTGATCCAGAAAACAAGGATGCGCTAAAGGCTAGAGCTGATTATGAAAAGTATTATGTTCTATTTGAAGCAGATGTTGAAAAAGAAAAAGAACAAGTTGTTGCTGCAGGTGGTTTGAAGATAATTGGTACAGAGCGTCATGAATCTAGACGTATTGATAATCAGTTGCGTGGTCGTGCTGGACGTCAAGGTGACCCAGGCGAATCTATCTTCTATCTATCAATGGAAGATGACGTAATGAGAATTTTTGGTGGCGATAGAATGAAGGCATTATGTGAAAGATTATCAATAGATGAAAATATGCCAATTGAAGCAAAAATGATAACAAGCCAAATTAGAAATGCTCAAGCAGCGGTTGAAGATAGAAACTTCTCAATAAGAAAGCACGTATTAGGTTACGATGATGTTATGAATGAGCAAAGAAAAATTATCTATGAACAAAGAAGAGTTGTTTTGGATGGTATGGATGTACATGAGCAAATTAAAGCTATGATGCATGATATTGTTGTTGATATTGTAAATAGATATGTTGATGTTAAAGTATTCCATAAAGATTGGGATTATGAAGGATTTAATAGAGATTTGGATAATATGGTATTACAAGCAAATACAAATCTAATGAATCCAGATTATGTTTTAAAATATGAAACAGCAGAGGAGATTGCTGAAGCAGTTTATAAATTGGCAGTAGAACAATATGAAACAAAGATCGAAGAGGTACAAAAAGAATTGGGAATTGACTTCGGAAGATTTGAAAGAGATTGCTTGCTTCATAATGTTGATACTAACTGGATGGATCATATCGATGCAATGGATCAATTGAAGCAAGGTATTTCATTAGTTTCTTATGCTCATCAAGATCCAGTTTTGGTATATAGACAAGAAGGATATGAAATGTTTGAGCAAATGAATAAAAAGATTCAAGAGGATGTTGTTAGAATCCTTACTCATGCAAAGATTGAAAAGGCGCCTATAGTTAGAGTTCAAAAAAGAGAACTAAATACAAATCAACCAAATAAGCCAGCTCAATCTCAAAAGAAAGTTGGTAGAAACGACCCATGCCCATGTGGTTCAGGAAAGAAATATAAAGATTGTTGCGGTAGATAAGCAAAGCTTATAATACAATTATGAAAACTTTAGATGAATTGAGAATGCAATTAAACGATGTTAAGAAGGAATTGGCAGCTGTGAAGCTAGCACTTAACTTTGATGCGCTTAATTCGAAAAAGAAGGAACTTGTAAAAGAACAAGAAGCCGAAGGCTTTTGGGATGATCTAAAGAAAGCTCAAGCTGTTAACAAGGAACTTGCTGCGATTAACAATAAAATAGATAAGTATAATAAATATGATATGCGCGTAAAAGATGCGTACGATATGATTGAACTTCTTGAAGAGATGCAATCTCAAGATGAAATTGAAGAGTTAGAGAAGGAAATTAACGCCTTAGAGAAGGAAATAGGTGAATTTAAGATATCTACTCTACTTAAA
>CAMNMY010000054.1 GCA_946545105.1 uncultured Clostridia bacterium | reverse complement strand
CTATTGCCAAAAGATAATACTGGTTGAACGCCGATTTCTTGAGCAATAACAGTTACTTTATTCATCTTTAAATTCTTTATTACAAATTCGCCAGCTAAAACCAACTTATCACCCATTTTATCTTCGTTGTATGTATAATCTCCGCCATCAATGCCAGCTTGTTGTTGTTTTGGCGAAACTACAAGTTGATCTGAACCGATTAATTGTGATATTGGCAAATCAATTGGTGAATTATCAATCAACCCTCTAACGATTAATCTATCTGTACCACTAATAATATACACAGTAAAATCGTAAGCTTTTAAGTATTTTATAACCTCTACCATTGGTTTAAACCAGCTATCGCCTCTATTTATGCCCGTAAAGCTTGGCAAAGGTTGCTTTTTAAATTCTTGCACGTAAGCATGGAATTCGTTTAATGTCATGCCTTTAAACGCGCTAGCAACAGCTTGGCCATGAAGATCTGCTAAATCATCATAATCTCCAGGAACCCCAGCTATATCATCAAGTATTTTTTGAGCAACACTCTTTTCAAAAGATGATGCTTGATCTTTATAATTTGGGTCTTGAGTTACTCTATATACCAAAAGCATATAATCGAAATACCAAGGATCCCTCTCTCCAAATACAGTTCCATCCATATCAAATACAGCTATTCTTCTTTCAATTGGGATAAAGTTTTCACTGTCTTTGTCTGTAACGTCTTTAACATAGCCTTCAAGTGCTACTTTTGCTTGAGCCTCTTTTTCCCAAGACGATAATTTTGCATTAGGAAATGTCTTATAGCCAACTCCCAATCCATAGAGGATTGAAAGAACTACAATACAAATCGCCATTGTGATGGTTGTAATAATACAACATAAATTAGATTTCTTTTGTTCCATAAACTACCTTAACTCCTTATAAAAAATAATAACATATATAAATATTTAAGGACGATTATGCCAAATATATGCGATTTTTTGGCAAAAATCTATTATGCTTTGCATAAAGTAACCTAAATGTAAAAATGTTTATATACAAAAATAGGGCCACTATATGTGACCCTAATTAACAGATTTTGTTTATGTTTATGGATTAACAACCGGCAAAGTTAATTCTTCAATTTCATTGCCAAATGCACCAAATTTATATGAATTTATTGTAAACCCTATTGATTTACTGTCTTTTTCTTGTTGCCATTCAACGACAATTGTATATTCATCACCAAGTTTAGCTACTTAGAATTCTTTATTAAACAAATCTTCTGCATAATCACCTTCTAATAAAGCAGCATTAAATACATCAACAAATTAAGCTTCACCATCTTTATACCATCTTGCAATCAACGTTGCCGATGTATCGTTTGGCATTTCATAGTAGAATTCTTGCTCCATTGTTAATAATACTGGATCACTTGTTGTTTTTTCGTACCATCCTGCAAATACATAGCCTTCAAATACACTAGCTCCAACATAAATTTGTTTTCCTGGCTTATAATACCCTGTTTCGCCAAATCTAATTATTCCACCTTCTTCTTGGTATCTTTGAATCTTCAAATAAAATACGCCATTTTCTGCTGGCTTGAATGTCATGCATAAACTGTTACCTTCAATTCTAAATGATACTGTCATATTTAAATCTTCGTTATACATTACATATTCATTTGCCTTTGTTGAGCCTTCCCATTCATTTTCGTCAAATGTAGCTACATATGCTTGTAAATATGCATCAATCTCATCATAACTATTAAAATCTAACCAAATCGAATAAATATGGTCATAATTTGCGTTGGTCATTAAATCTGTATATTTTGCAATATCTCTACATTGACTATACTTATCTTCAAGTAGATTTGTATATGTTCCAAATTCTGGATTTGGGAACGCCTCATCGGCTATATATTGACGTACAACATCTGGAGTAATATACGCTTCAGATTTAAATAGCATTACTAATTCATCGCCTTCAAATTTCCATCTAAACGACCCGGTTCTCTTGTTTTCTGCATCATTTGTAGATTTATAGAAATCTTCGTTTTCATTATATACATAACCATATGGTGCTTGAGTTAATCTTGCAATATAATCATTTACATATGATTGTGCAGCACTCTGATCTTCATAATTCAATCTTACTTCAAGGTATAAATCGTATCCAAAATAATACCACAACGCTTCTATCTCTTGAGGCGTATAATCTATTGCAGATTTAAATGACATTGTCGATGGTAAATCCACAGGGTTTGGATAATTTTTGGTTGATACAAGTGCTTTTACAGCGTTGTAATTGTTGTATTTTTCTAAATCATAATAGTTGGAAACAAAAATATTTAATCCACCCTCATATTCGACTTCAATTGATACATATCTTTTGTATTCAGCACTTGTTTGCTTTCTATATGAAGTTACGCCATCTTCTATATGTGCCTCAAATCCATTATTTAATAAAATATCTATATATGAATTCTTAGCCTCTGCTGGGGCTTTGCCATCACGAAGTATAACCTCATCCAAATAGTAGAGCATTTCTTCAAATGTATATGGGAAATACAAAGCATAAGATGCCCCTGTTGGGAATGGAATAACATTCTCATCAAACACTAATGATTTAAAAATAAATTTGTCTTCTTCGTCCCATTTAGTTTTTGCATCTGGAAGATTTGGATTAGCAATCCACTCTTCTATTGCTTCACTCTTTTTTGCATTTCCAAATGTAATAACAATATCTATTGGATCAGGTATTGGCATACCACCTGTAAATGTCGCTTTAATATGCGCTTGAGTTGGATTTATGTTATTTAGCTCTAGATATACATCTCCCATAAATTCACGTAGAGTATTTACATATCCATTCATAGACAATACTTCATCTTTTAATTGATCATCATGTGAAGAAAACTTTAGCGGATTTTCTGTGTCATTATAGAAAATCTCCCAAATATTTTTATAGTGAACCAAACTTTCAATCCAATAAATTGGCGTTAATTTTGAAGCAGTCTCTATTGCATTTGCTTTATTTTTAACGAATTTAATATTTGATAAAGAACCCGTATAGGTTGCTTGGAATGTCTCATTATTATTTATGGTCATATAAGCTACGCCAGGGTCTGTATATCCTTCTCCATATTCAAAATAAATATAATTTGGAGAATACACCGTAGTAGTTCCTTTACCGCTTGCATTTATGACATAATTGCCTGCATACAATTTCGTAAAGAAGTTTGCCATAGCAGTTTCAGATATTTCCGCTGGTGTTGGTTGCGGAGTTGGACTAGGTTCTGGTCCTGGCTCTGGAGATGGTCCTGGTTCTGGAGATGGATCAGGTGTAGGTTCTGATTCTTGAATATTTCCCTTCTTATCACACGCTATAAACGCAACAGAAACCATTACAAAAATAAGCATCAAAACCACTATTAATAATAATGACTTTTTTCTCATATCTTTCCCCCTCATGTGAAAAGTATATAAATATATATTTTATGAATATAAAAATAATAAATTAATGTCAATTTTTGCCCTTTTTTAAGGCACATTATTATAAAAATATGGCAAAAAAGATAGAGCTACGTTTATACGCAGCTCTATCTAATTTTATTTATTAATTATTAGAAGAATCTTCCTACGATATCTTTTGATGCTGCACATGTATCTTCCATATCACCAAATGAAATAATTTCACCTGCATAATATGTATTCTTTGTGCCTTGGATTGCTTCCAACTTATCATACCAGCCTTCAGCGTAATCCTTTGGACCTACGTGTGGGCAATAGTAGCTTTCTTGAGCGTATAATACTTCTTTGATTGGGAATTTTAATACCTTATTGATATCATCCTTCATCATCTCTAAAGTCTTTTCATATGGGATATCTGGGTCGCCTGTATGGTTTCTTAATGCGTAAACTGTACATGGGCAGTTCTTACCAATGTCTTCCCATCTATGATAGTAAACCATTGCGTGGCCTAATCTTTCTGGTTCCATGTTCTCAAATAAGTATCCTGAAATAACTGGTCCTTTATCTTCATCAAATCTTGCGATAAAGTCAACATACTTTTCATGAACGATCTTAGAGAATAGATTCTTTTCTTCCTCTGTAGCATCTGCATAGTTAATAAACCAATCAAGTGGTGTTGTTACGATTAACTTATCAAATGTTTCAGTTGTTTCCTTTCCACCCTTCTTTACTGTTACATTAACTTTGCCATCTGCTCTATCTACTTTAACAACTTCTGTTTCAAGTACAGCTGGATGCTTTAATTTTGCATTAACATGTTCATAGATAGCTTGTGTACCATCTTGCCATGTCCACAATTGTAATTTAACGAATTCAGCTGCTGTTGTTGTATCTAGATACTTCATAACATAAGCTGCTGGGATTTCATCGAAATAACCATAGCCAAATGATGTATATGGTCCAATCCAAATTCTTTGTACTTCTTCTACGCCATTAATCTTACAGAATTCACTAAATGGTAAAGCTAAATCTTTTAGATTTGGATTCTCACCCTTTAGATAATTAGGGAAAGCTTGGTCTTTGTTTGTTCCTTCTTGATTTGGAACAATCTTAGAAATACCACTGTACTTACCTGATGCAACGCCAATATGGCCATAGCAGTCATATCCTGCATACTTTGTTTCCATTAATTCTTTTAACTTCTTGAATTGCTTTTTTAACTTAATAAGACCAATCATCTTCTTTAGAGAGAAATTAGCCTTTGGGTTAAATGGTTCAACAACTTCGCCGTTTTGAGCTGAACGATATTCTCTTCTCATATTTGGTTCGCCTGGTTTGAAATCTGGGCCTTTATGATAATATCCACCGAATTCTTCCATTTCAGATACGGCATGATATGTAATAGCACCCATGATAGCGCCTGTTTCATACGCTCTTTCTTCACCATTTACTTTAATCTTTGGAGAATATGCTTTACCGCCGACTTTGTTTAACTTTTCGTAAATTGTGTAATCTGTGTAGCCCTTCTTTTCTAGATAAACTGCACATGCAAGTCCAGCTGGACCACCACCAATAATACAGATCTTTTCTTTTTTATTTGCCATAATGCCTCCTTATCAAATAAAATGTTCCCTATTTACTATTATATATTATTTGTGAAATAATGGCTAAAGAAGTTTTAAGTAAAAGTTAAGGAAGTTAATTGTAAAAGTTAAGGGGCCAATTTCTCGACCCCAACAAAATATAAGTAGAACTAACTTTGGTTAAGCACTTAATTACCTATTTTTCCCCTCATCATATATATCACATTTATAACTATATTATATATAGTGCAACAAAACCGCACCACTTATAAAAATTGGCCCAACTTTTTTTGTTGGGCCTTAATTGTTATTTATTATTTGCTTCTTCTTTTATCTTTTCTATAATCTGCTTATCTTTTAAAAATAAGTATGTAAATCCTCCACAAATTACAGTTGCAAAGATAAATGATACAATTGCTACTGCGCATGGATGTACGCATAATGCTATTAAAGCAAATACAAATAATGCACTTGATACACATGCGCCAATTATAGTTAACAAATCAACCTTATCATATAAGATATCTAACTTACACTTAGCAACAATATCCTTAATGAATCCAAATCTAATAATCGCATATACACATGCACATAATAATTCAAGAATTACTAAGATGAATGCTACCCAGCCGATGCAGAAGCCATGTGATTTTTGATTGATAAGAACGAATTCAGATAATTTTGATACTTCAATAGTTGCTACCTTGCCTTCAACCTTTACATTATCAATCACATCGATAGTACCATCGCTATGAACATGTAGAACTCTCAATCCCTTAGCTTTCACATCTTTTGGTAAATGTATTTGAACTTTAATTGTTGTTCCTTCTTTAATATCTGAAGGTTGAATTTCTGTTTCAACGCCATCAATTGTTTGAATCAATTTAACATCGTAAACTTTTGCAACCTTTTCGTTCTTGTCTAACATCTCTTGGATCTTTTGACCATCAACTTTTCCTTCTTTTGTAGTAACAGAAGTTTTGATTTCAACTCTTAAAGTAACCGTGTCTGGAATGTCTACGCCATCTGGTGTTATTACAGCAACGCCACTATCCTTATCGTCAATTTCAGTCTTAGGAGTTGGAGTTGGAGTTGGCTCTGGGCCTGGTTCTGGTGTTGGAGTTGGCTCTGGGCCTGGTT
>CAMNMY010000053.1 GCA_946545105.1 uncultured Clostridia bacterium | reverse complement strand
CTAACAATTCTTTTTGGCCTGAGCCAGCTATACCAGCAATTCCTAGGATTTCACCTGATCTTGCAATAAATGAAACATCATCAACAACGTTGATTCCATCTCTATTCTTGATTGTTAAATGAGAAATAGCCAATCTATCCTTTGGATCTTTTGGTGTATTTCTTTGAATATTTAAATCTATCTTTGCACCTACCATTAAATCTGCTAACTCTTTTTCGTTAGTATCTTTTGTATTAACAGTAGCAACATATTCACCTTTTCTTAAAACTGTTACTCTATCTGAAATAGCCATAACCTCATTTAGCTTGTGAGTAATGATAATAATAGACTTACCATCATCTTTCATTGCTTTTAAGATTACGAAGAACTTTTCGATTTCTTGTGGTGTCAATACAGCAGTTGGCTCATCTAGAATTAATAGATTTGCCCCACGATATATTGTCTTAAAGATTTCTACGTTTTGCTTTTCAGATACAGACATTTCGTAAATCTTCTTATTGAAATCAATATTGAAACCATACTTGCTTGCAAGTCTTTCAATTTCCTTATATTTATTCAACTTAATTAGTCTATACTTTAATAATTCAACAAATGACTTTACGAAATTCTTTTTATCAAATTTTGGCTTCTTTTCTCCAAGAATAATATTATCTCTTGCAGAAAACACATCAACTAGTTTGAAATGTTGATGCACCATACCAATTTTTAAATTAATAGAGTCTCTTGGAGACTTAATAGTTACTTTTTCACCATTTACGAATATTTCACCTGCGTCTGGGAAGTAAATCCCGGCAATCATATTCATAAGTGTTGTTTTGCCTGAACCATTTTCTCCCAACAAAGCAAGAATTTCGCCCTTCTTAAGGTCGAAAGAAACATTCTTATTAGCTTGTATTGAACCGAAGCTCTTTGTAATACCTCTTAATTCAAGAGCTGGAACTTCGTTATTTATAATATCCATAAATAATTCCTTATTTTTGATGAACATAGCGGGGAATATCCCCGCTATGTATTAATTCAATCTATAAGATTAGAATGCTGTATTTAATAATGTAATACCATCAATCTTTAAATCGAAATATGGAGCTGATCTATACTTAGATTCTTCGAATACACCGTTAGCAATAACTTGAGTATCTGGTGTGAAAGCAGCATCTGTATCAACGTCAGCTAAATATTCTGTCTTAGCACTTCCACCTACTGTGAACTTTGTTGTATCAAAGATCTTTAATTCGCCACTAATAATCTTAGCCTTAACTTCAGCGATCTTTTCAGCAGTACCAGCTGCAGCAGCTGTACCAACTTCTAGAACTTCTACAGATCCTGTAGCTAATGTTCCAACATAATCATAAGCTAATGTTTCGCCAGCTAAAACTGCCTTAACAACTGTCTTGTAGTATGGAGCCCAGTTAATTCTTGAAGCGATTACGTATGTATTTGCGCAATCAGCCTTTGTTGAAACGTTGTATGTAACGTTAGGGATACCAGCTTCGTCGCAAGCTGTTGGAGCGCCCATAGAGTCAGCATGTTGAGAAACTAACTTAGCACCATTAGCAATTAATGTGTTAGCAGCTTCTTTTTCAGCTGTTGGGTCATACCAAGAACCTGTAAACTTAACTTCCATTGTAGCAGCTGGAACGATTGATTGAACACCTAGGAACCAAGATGTATAACCTGAGATAACTTCAGCATATGTGAAAGCACCTACATAACCAACCTTAGCATTTGCAGCAGAAACATTAGCGCCATTTCCTTCGCCATATAATTCAGCTAACTTCATACCAGCAGCAACACCTGCTAAATATCTACCTTCATAGATAGAAGCGAATGCATTGTGGTAGTTAGCTAACTTTTCTGTGTGAGCCTTTGTACCTGTAGCATGGCAGAATGTTACGTTTGTGAATTCCTTAGCAGCCTTGATCATATAATCTTCATGACCGAAAGAGTCAGCGAAGATGATAGAACATCCTTGATCTACTAAGTCAGCAGCAGCTTGGTAGCAATCATCAGATTCTGGAATACCAGACTTAACGATTGTTTCAACTTTATAGCCTTCTGCTTCTAAGTCTGCCTTTGCAACTGCTAGAGCATCGATGAAGTTCTTATCATATGTTGATGAAGAGTCATGTAATGTGATAAGACCGATTTTAACTGTGCCCTTGTCGCTTGAGCAGCTAACAAGAGTAACGGCAACTGTAGCAACAATAGCAATGATAACTAGTGCTACTAAAACCATCTTTAATTTTTTCATTGTAAACCTCCGTATCCCCTAAGGGAATTTTTTGTTTGTCTATTTTCTAAATTGGATTCCGTTTTCGCCCATACTATCTACGATAGCAAGTGAAAGTAGATCGATACCTTTTTCTCTAAGCAACTTTCCACCTTCTTGGAATCCTTTTTCAATAGCGATGGCTATACCTGCAAGTTTTGCTCCTGCTTGGTTTAATAATTCCATCATTCCATTTGTAGCTTCACCTGTTGCCAAAAAGTCATCAACAATCAAAACTACATCATCGCTATTTATATATTTTTTAGATACTTTGATAATGTTATCATCACCATGAGTAAAAGAATGAACTTTTGCTTCATAAACGCCTTCTGCGATTTGTCTGCCCTTATGCTTTTTTGCAAAAACAACTTTGCAATTAAAATATTGGGCTACTATACAAGCAAAGCCTATACCTGATGCTTCAACAGTTAAAATCTTATTTACATTTGAATTTTTAAAATGCGCAAAAACTTCTTTTGCCATCTCATTTAATAGAGAAACGTCGATTTGATGATTTAAAAAGCTGTCTACTTTTAGAATGTCAGTTCCGATTATAGTTCCTTCTTCTAAAATCCTTTTTTCTAATAAATCCAAAGTTATTCCTCGTCTAAACCTAAATCAAAAAAATATAGTGGTCGGCCATATTCCTTACAACCTACCACTAGTGTTACATATTTTTACCGATAGTCGTATCTAAGGCGATACGGTAGAAACATTCGGGCCATTTCTCCGAACCTATATCGGTAGGTTATATATAAAGTTTAACAATATGATTTTGTGTTGTCAATTATAATATTTATTATAAATTGTAAAATTTTTGGTCAAAAAAATTGCCACCATCTCTCAATTCGAAATAGTGGCAATAATTGCTTGATTTTTTAATATTAGAACAATCCAGAAATTTTTCCGTTTTCGTCTACATCTATTTTTTCTGCTGCTGGAACTTTTGGAAGTCCTGGCATTGTCATAATATCTCCAGTTAAAGCTACTATAAATCCAGCACCTGCTGAAACTTTTACGTTTCTAACAGTTACCATGAAGCCCTCAGGAGCCCCTAGAAGCGCTGCATTGTCTGAAAAGCTATATTGTGTCTTAGCCATACAAATTGGCATCTTATCAAAGCCTAATTCGCTCAATCTCTTTATTTGAGCTTTTGCGTTTGGAGTAAAGATAACTCCATCCCCGCCATAAATCTTCTTTACAATAGCTTCAATCTTTTCTTCGATTGTCTTATCTAATTCATATGAGAATGTGAAGTTGTTATCTCTTTCGCAAAGTTCAACTACTTCTTTAGCAAGTTCAATGCCACCGTTTCCGCCATCTGCCCAAACAGTAGACAACCTAACGTTAACGCCTAATTCTTTACACTTCTCAATTACAAGATTGATTTCTGCATCTGTATCTGTTGGGAATCTATTAACAGCTACTACGCATGGTAGTTTATAAACGTTAGTGATATTAGATACGTGGCGAAGTAGATTTGGAATACCCTTTTCTAGTGCTACTAAATTTTCATTATTCAATTCAGTCTTTGCCATACCACCATGCATCTTTAGAGCTCTAACAGTAGCAACAACTACAACTGCCTTTGGTTTTAGGTTTGCCATTCTACATTTAATATCTAAGAACTTTTCTGCACCCAAGTCAGCACCGAATCCAGCCTCAGTAACTACATAGTCGCCAAGTTTTAGTGCCATTCTTGTAGCTGTAACTGAGTTACATCCATGCGCAATGTTTGCAAATGGGCCACCATGAACAAATGCTGGAGTTCCTTCAAGTGTTTGTACAAGGTTTGGCTTTAGGGCATCCTTTAATAATGCGGCCATAGCACCAACTGCTTTAATATCTCCTGCTGTTACAGGCTTATCATCATATGTGTATGCAACAACAATTCTAGATAATCTTTCTTTTAAATCTTTGATTCCATCTGCTAAGCAGAATACTGCCATAATTTCAGATGCAACTGTAATATCATAACCATCTTCTCTTGGAACGCCATTTGCCTTACCGCCTAGACCATCAACAACAAATCTTAATTGTCTATCGTTCATATCTACGCATCTTCTCCAAGTAATCTTTCTTGGATCAATACCAAGAGCGTTTCCTTGATGAATGTGGTTATCTAGCATTGCAGCAAGCAAATTGTTTGCAGCTCCAATAGCATGGAAATCACCTGTGAAATGCAAATTGATATCTTCCATTGGAACAACTTGTGCATAGCCACCACCTGCAGCTCCACCCTTAACACCAAATACTGGTCCTAATGATGGTTCTCTTAAAGCAACTACTACATTCTTACCAATCTTTTTTAATCCATCCGCAAGACCAATTGTTGTAGTTGTCTTTCCTTCTCCTGCTGGAGTTGGCGTGATTGCTGTAACTAAGATTAACTTACCATCTTCTCTTTTAGATTCTTTAAGAAGCGAATAATCAATCTTTGCTTTATAGTTTCCGTATTGTTCAATATACTTTTCATCAATTCCAGCAACTTTAGCAATTTCAGTTATTTTTTTCATCTTTGTTTGTTGTGCAATTTCAATATCAGATAAATATCCCATTATTATTCCCCTTTAAAATATTTTACTGCTGATTCAAACATCTTCATATCATATATACCATTTACGTTCTTATATAGACCATAGCCAATACGTTCGCTGTGTCCCATCTTACCAAATACTCTACCATCTGGAGATGTAATACCTTCAATAGCAAATGCAGAGTTATTTGGATTGAATCTAATGTCATCTGTTGGATTACCATTTAGATCAACATATTGTGTAGCGATTTGACCATTTGCAGCCAACTCTCTAATTAACTTCTCATCTGCTAAGAATCTACCTTCACCATGAGATATTGGTACTGTATAAACATCGCCAACATTTGTGCCACGAAGCCATGGTGATTTATTAGAAGCAATTCTAATTCTTACCAATTTAGATTGGTGACGAGCAATTGTATTAAATGTTAGAGTTGGACATGTAGCGTCTGTATCTATTATCTTACCATATGGAACCAAGCCTAGCTTAATTAATGCTTGGAATCCGTTACAAATACCAGCCATTAAGCCATCTCTATTGTTTAATAAGTTATGAACTTCATTCTTAATTTGTTCATTTCTAAAGAATGACATAATGAACTTTGCAGAGCCATCTGGTTCATCGCCGCCGCTGAATCCGCCTGGAATGAAGATCATTTGAGATTCTTTAATTTCATCTACGAAGTGTTCAACACTGCTTGAGATACCATCACTTGTTAAGTTGTTAATAATGAATGTCTTAACCTCAGCGCCTGCATCTAATAAAACCTTTTGCGTATCATATTCACAGTTTGTTCCTGGGAATACTGGAATTAATACTCTTGGCTTTGCAACCTTTATATTTGGAGCAACAAATGTTTTGTTTTCATAGCTAAATGCTTCATATGTATTGTTATTTTCCTTTTCTAAAGTAGCAAATACGCCCTCAAGTTTTCCTTCATATAACTTTTGAATATCTTGAATTGATACTTCTTCATCACCATATTGATATGTAGGGTTCTTTGTAATAGTACCAACTAAATCACCATCAATCTTTTCTGTTGTTTCAAGAATAAATGAACCATATCCGTAGTTGAATAGTTCATCCAAAGATAGTTTTGAGTTAAACTTGAATCCAAATCCATTACCCATACACATCTTCATTACAGCTTCAGCAATACCGCCCATACCTAATGTATATGCAGCGCATACCTTACCTTCTTTCATTAAAGCTGTTACTTCATTGAATAAAGCAATTTGAGATGTAGCATCTGGAAGGTTATCCTTTGTATATTCTGGTTTTAGAAGATAAACGTTATGTTTAGCTTCCTTGAAATCGTTTGTAATTACTTCATCAACATTACCTGTTGTTACTGCAAATGATACAAGTGTTGGTGGAACATCAAGCTTTTCGAATGAACCGCTCATTGAGTCCTTA
>CAMNMY010000052.1 GCA_946545105.1 uncultured Clostridia bacterium | reverse complement strand
ATCTCCTTGGGCAGTTGCTACAAGATTCGTAGATGAACAAGCAAGAGAATATGGTGCGTTAAGCCTTGATATAGGATTTGGATCTACTTCAATCTCATATATTAAGGGTGATGGAATTGTAAAAATGGCTTCTGCTCCTTTAGGAAAAGGAAGTATATATGCAAAACTAGCTCAACAATTAAATGTTAGTTTTGACGAAGCATTATCAATAGAAAAATCTATTAATTTAGATTTTGAAGCATTAGATGGCGCTTTATATACAGTCTTTACAGAAAATCAAGTAAAGACATTTAAAGCAAAAGATGTAAACAACGCTGTTAGAGCAAGATTAAAAGAAATATCTGATTTTGTAAACAGTGTAATAGCAGAAGATAAAGAAATGATACCAGATACATCAATTATTTATATAACTGGTGGCGGTATTGTGGGAATAAAGGGTTCTTTAATAGCTCTTGAAAAACAATTAGGAAGAAGAGTTAGAGGTAGAGCACCTGGAATTAACAACTATGATAAACCATACTATGCATCGATGTATTCAATACTAGATGTAGCGTGTGATATAAATGAAAATCAAAGTATTTGGAAAAAACTATTCTAGATACTATTTGGAGGGTAATATGTTAGGAACAAGAAATGCAAAAATTTTAGTAATGGGCGTAGGCGGCGGTGGCTGCAACGCTGTAAACTCAATGATCGCATCTGGTGTAGAATCAGCTGAATTTATCGCTGTAAATACAGATGCACAAGCTTTAGAGATGTCTAAAGCAGAAAAGAAGATCACAATTGGTGCTTCTATTACAAAGGGATTAGGTGCAGGTGCTAGACCAGACGTTGGTAAGCAAGCTGCCAATGAATCTAGAAATGAATTAGATAAAGCTCTTGATGGCGTTGATATGTTATTTATCACTGCTGGTATGGGCGGCGGAACAGGAACAGGTGCTGCTCCAGAAATCGCATCATATGCAAGAGATAAGGGCATTTTAACTGTTGGTGTTGTTACAAGACCATTTGCTTTTGAAGGCGCAGTTAGAGCTAAAAATGCTGAAGAAGGTATTAATAACTTAAAGCAATATTGCGATACATTAATCGTAATTCCAAATGATAACCTATTAAAGGTTTTAGGACCTAAAGCTTCTATGGTTGAAGCATTTAGACATGCTGACTCTGTATTGAGAGATTCAATTAAGGGTATTGCAGATCTAATTGGTGTTCCATCAATGATTAATGTTGACTTTGCTGACGTTAAGACAATTATGAAAGACAAGGGCATTGCTCACTTAGCAGTTGCTACAGCTGAAGGTCCAAATAAGATTGAAACAGCTGTAAGAAAGGCAGTTATGAGCATGCTATTAGATACAAATATTTCAGGCGCAACAGGTGTATTACTATCAGTTGTTGGTGGTACAAGCATCGGTGTTCTTGAAACAAATCAAGCTGCTACTATGGTAAGACAATGTGTATCTCCAGATGCAAACATTATCTTCGGTATGGGCATTGATGAAGAATTTGGTGATAAGGTTCAAGTTTTACTTGTTGCTACAGGTTTTGAAGAAAATACAGCAAAGGGTGGAATTAGAACTGGTGTTTATGGACAAGGCAGAATGGGCCATCCAGTTGATAATGATAAGTTTATGCAAATTTATGGACTAGGCGAAGAGGTTCAACAACCACAACCAGTACAAAAGCCACAAGTTGCTGCAGATAGCACACAATATATGCCACAACAACCTACTTATCAACAAGCTCCACAACAACAAGCTCCACAACAACCAGCTTATCAACCACGTCCAGGAATGTATAATTCAATCTTTGGACAACAAGCTCAACCAGCTCAACAATCTTTCCAACCAGAACAAAATTCAAATACAGGTAAGAAATTACCACCATGGTTTGCAAGATTAACAAATAGAAACGTTTAATAAAGTTTTCAACAACATATATACCCAAAAAAGAAAGGGAGATTGCATTTTTGCGCTCTCTTTTTTTTATTTTTTGGCCTAAAAATGACTTTATGGAAAAATTAAGATATTGACTATATTATTATATATAAATATAATTTATTTAGTAGGCGCGTATTTTAAATACCACTATATATAGTAGAATTATGGCGGATAAAAAGAGTTTAATTATCGAATTAACAGAGCATGAAGCATCTAATGATGAACTATTCATTAGAAAAGGAGTGTCTTCAATCCCAGAAGATACAAAGGTTATTGTTGATGAAACTCATGTAGCTATATTACTTCAAAATGGAGTAGCTTTAGAAACATTAAAGCCAGGTTCTTATGTTGTACAAGATAAAAAATCTTTATTTTCAAAGCCAGACAAATTAGGCACATTTAGACTTGAATTATTCTATATATCAAAAACTGCTAAGGTGAGAATGCTTTGGGGAACTCCAGTTTTATTTGATATTCAAGATCCAATTAACCAAGTTCCAGCAAAAATGGGAGCAAATGGCGAAATTGAAATTAGAATTAGAAATCCAAGACAATTCTATATAGAACTTGTTGGTTCAAATAAAAAATTCACAATCGACGATTTAAAAGAGAGATTGAAAGATGTTATATTGTCTAGAATCGAACCTACTATCATAAACTATGTTGAATTTGAAAGTGTAGAATTGACAAAAGTTAACGAAGAAAGATTAGCAATTGCTAGATTTATTCAAAAGGATTTAGATAAAGAATTATCTTTAAATTACGGATTAGAAGTTTCTAATGTTGTAGTAAATAGCATTAAGGTTGATATCAAAGAAGGAAAACTAAGCGATAAGATCACAAAGAAGAATGTTTGTCCAAGATGTGGATTCATTCTATCAACGGGTTCAAAATTCTGTAATAACTGTGGGGCAAGATTAGATGGGAATATTTAGTAAAAAATATCAAAACATTATCGATTTGAGTAGTTCTCACATGGAATTAGTTGTTTACAAAAAACAATTATTAGATTTTAATGCAAACAAAATAAAGGTTCTATTGTTTAATGCTAAAGGCACAGAAAAAGAGAGATTACAAAAAGCATATATTGATGTTAAATATGCAAATCCAAAGGTTACGGATGAAATTAACAATATAGATAACGAAATTGCAAAGGTGCTTGATGATTTAAAGCTATTATATGCAAGAAGAATTAGAAGTGAACTTACAATTTCAAACAAAATTAATAATTTATTGGAATTAATACAACAACGACAAGCGTTGGAGTAGTAGGAGGATACAGTGGGATTATTATCATTTTTTAGATTTAAAAAACTAAAAAGAGATGATGTGGTTGAATCTATCATCAAACTAGAAAAACAACAACAAGAAATTGAAGATGGTATTGTTGATAAAGAAGCACACATCCAAGAATTGTTAGCTAAAGGTAAGAAAGAGAAGTCTCAAGAAATTAGACTTATGTATGCTAAACAAATCAACTATTTAAAAGAGCAAAAGACTAGAGATGCTAAACGTGGTATGTATTTAACTTATAACATCAACATGATGAACAAGTTAAAAGATGCTATGGAAGACAAAGAGTTCTTTACAACATCTTCTAAGATTCAATTAAATAAGTTGTTGTCTGATCAAAAGGGCTTAGCTAGATATCTAAACAAAGCTCTAAAGGTTAGAATCAAGGAAGAAGATGTTCTTACAAATGCTGATGAAACATTTAACGAAGTTGCTTCTATGTATGAAGATAACGAAACTATTTACGGAGCAGGCAAGACAGATGATCAATTACTTGCTGTATTCGAAGAAAATGATGCTGCAGAAGAATTAGAAGAAATGCAAAACATTGACGAACAAGGCGAAGCAGCGCTATTAGAAAATAACTTTAAGGAGACAGATGATGGGACTATTTAAGAGCAAGGAAGAAAAACAAATCGAAGCAAAAATGAAGGTTAAACAAACAATTACTAAGTTTAACAAGCAAATCCAAAAATTCGAAGAACAAAAGAAAGTATATTTAGATGCAGCTAAGCGTGCAAAGAAACTTGGCCTTGCTGATGAAGTAAGATTAGCAATTACAGGATACCTATTAACTTCTAATCAACAAAAGAGAGCACAAAAGATGTTATTAAACTTTGAAATTGCTGCTCAAATGAAAGATATGGAAGTTATGAATGCTGAATTCTTAAAGTCACTTGGAGATGTAAGTAAGGATATGATTAAGCTTACAGACAATAAGGACTTTGCTAAAGTTCAAGCTCAATTTGAAAAGGCTATGGCTCTATCTCAACAAAGAGCAGAGCAAATGGATATGTATCTTGAATCTTCTCAATCTGATTTCGCTGCACAAACTGGTGATGCAAGCTCAATTTCAGATGCAGAAATCGATTCTTTAATTACAGAACTTGCTACTCAAGATGAGATTAACGAATCAACAATCGATTCAGAATTAGAAAAGATTCATAAGAAATTACAAGAAACATCATAAAAGGACATTATGGAAGATATTTCAATTTTAAGAGATAAATACGATATTTTATTGAAGAAAGCAGAAACAGCTGACGCTAAGGGCAATTATCAACTTGCCAAGAGAAATTATATGTTGGCTGCAGAAACAATGCTTAAAATAGCAAAAACTTCATCTCCAGAATTGAGAAAAGTTCAAATTAAAAGAGCTAGCGATTTAGTAGCTAGAGCAGATCAAATGTCAGATTATGCTCAACCAACAAGAAGAGTAGTTCCTCAAAAGCCAGCAAATCCAACTGGGCCACGTGGAACAAATCAAGATCAAGTTCAAGAGGATGAAGATAAGAAAGAATGGTTTGGTGCTGAAATCCCAAATATATCTTTTAAAGATGTAGCAGGATTGGAAGACGTAAAGAAAACCATTATGACAAGAATGATTAATCCACTAAAATATCCAGAAAAATACGCAAAGTATGGAAAGAAAGTAGGTGGTGGCGTTCTATTGTTTGGACCTCCAGGAACTGGTAAGACATTTATTGCTAAAGCTATAGCGGGGGAAGTTGGCGCAACATTCTATGCAATTAAAGGTTCAGATATCATGAGCAAATATGTTGGTGAATCTGAAAAGAATATTTCATCATTATTCGAAGCTGCAAGGAATAACGAATTATCAATCATCTTTATCGATGAAATGGACAGTTTGTTTGGTATGAGAGGTAAAGATACTCATAACGATAAGCGTGTAAATGAATTCCTTCAACAAATCGATGGTTTCGCATCTAAAACAGATAATCTATTGATTTTAGGTGCTACAAATAGACCATGGGATGTTGATTCAGCAGCTATGAGATCTGGAAGATTCTCAGAAAAGATTTATGTTCCACTTCCAGATGGAAAGGCAAGAGAATTCTTATTAAGAAAGAACCTTGAATCTATTCCACTTGGAGAGGATGTTAAATTTGATGAATTAGTTAAATTAACAGAAGGATATTCTGGTGCAGATATTACGGAAGTATGCGATAGAGCAAAAGAAGAGCCTCTAAACATCTATATAAAGACTGATGTTGAAGAGCCAGTTTCTATGAAATACATCAAAGATGCACTAAAGAAAGTTAAACCAACTGTTAGTAGAATGGAAATAGCACAATTCGAAGCATATGCTGGTATAACAGGTCAAACTAAGGCTGAAAAGGAAATGCTTGATGAAGATATAACTGTTAATTTCGCATCAAAAGAGATTTCTTTGATTCCAAATACAAAGCCAGTTATTGAATTTACTATAAATAAAGATTACGACAAATTATATATAAATGTTGATGGTTCAAACTATCTATGCTCAAAGAAGTTAGCATCATGGCAAAGTGAACCACTAAATATTGATAAACCAGGTATATATGATGTTGTCATATCAAGTAATAAAGAAATCATTAGGGAGAAAATAAAATTCATTAGAGGTTTAGAGGAAGACGATCTAGGCCTATAGGAGTGTTATGAGCGAGCTAAATGATAAGTTACAACAAGCTTTTCCAGGAATGGTAGTTAAGAAGTCATCTTTACAAGGTGTCTTCTCATCTTTGAATTTACCTTCTTTTATACGTGATTGGTTTATAAAGAAGTATGCAGATAAAGATGGAAACGTTAATGTTAACTTCGTTCTTGAGAAGATCAAGGATGTTATGCCAAGAAAAAATGAATGGAATAACATATTGGATAAATTGTTGTGCGGTGAAAAAGTAAGATTCCTTGCTAAGATTCAAATAGATATTGATATAAAGAGCGACGAAATTACTTTTGCGCTTCCAGATTTTGGAATTACTAAAAAACAAACATATATCTCAAAGTCAGTTTGGGAAAAACATAAGAAGGAATTATTGGTAACAGACGGGGAGTTCTGGGGCATTTTGGATCTTGAATATAAGCAAATTCAAAATGGTAAAAAGCAAGAA
>CAMNMY010000051.1 GCA_946545105.1 uncultured Clostridia bacterium | reverse complement strand
AGCTTTAACAACATGTACATTAGGAAGCATTTCTGAAGTTCAAAAGTTAGAAGGTTTAGATGAAGATGTTGCTAAGAGATATATGCATCAATACAACATGCCAGGATATACAACTGGTGAGGCAAAGCCTCTAAAGAGCCCAGGTAGAAGAGAAATCGGACACGGTGCACTTGCTGAAAGAGCTCTTGAACCAGTTATCCCATCAGTTGAAGAATTCCCATATGCAATTAGAATGGTTTCAGATATCTTATCTTCAAACGGTTCTACATCTATGGCATCAACATGTGGTTCTACATTAGCATTAATGGATGCTGGTGTTCCAATTAAGAAGCCAGTTGCTGGTGTAGCTATGGGTCTTATCTCTAACGAAGACAAGTCAAAGGTAGCTGTTATGACAGATATCCAAGGTCTAGAAGATTTCTTAGGCGATATGGACTTCAAGGTAACAGGTACAAAAGATGGTATCACAGCTATCCAAATGGATATTAAGATTAAGGGAATCAACGAAAAGATTCTTCGTCAAGCTTTATCTCAAGCTAGAGACGGTAGATTGTACATCTTAGATAAGATGTTACAAACAATCCCAGAGCCAAGAAAGCAATTATCTAAGTGGGCTCCAAAGATTGTTAAGTTCACAATCGATGTTAATAAGATTAAGGATGTTATCGGTTCTGGCGGTAAGACAATTACAAAGATTATCGAAGATACTGGCGTTAAGATTGATATCAACGACTTTGGTGATGTATTCATCTCAGCTATTGATGAAGAAATGATCGCTAAGGCTAAGAAGACAATCGAACTAATCTGCAACGATCCAGAAATTAATGATGAATTAACAGGTACAGTTGTAAGAATTATGCCATTCGGTGCATTTGTAGAAATCGCTCCAGGAAAGGATGCAATGATTCACATCTCTAAGCTTAAGAAAGAAAGAGTAGAGAAGGTTGAAGATGTTCTAAAAGTTGGTGACAAGGTTAAGGTTAAGGTACTTGAAATCACAGATAAGGGCATCGGATTAAGACTTCTAGAAGTTCTATAATCGATTAGTTAAATTTGAAATTATTCGCACTTAAGGCAACTTAGGTGCGAATTTTTTATGCCAAAAAGCCTTTTTATTTTGTCATCACAAAACGGGAAATATTCAAAAAATGTGAGTTTAAATACTTGTTAAAGCCGCATTTGAGAGTAATTTTGAAAATTACTACCATTTAGTCAATACATTTCTAAATAATTTGAAAATAAATTGATTTTCATAATAAAGTTAGAAAAAGAATTGAAAATTCGGCGAAATTTTTACTGAAATTCTTGAGATTAAAATTTATGGATAAAATAGGAAAATAGTAAACTTGCTATTACTTGTATAAATGATATAATGAATTTAGGACAAGGGGAAAAGATGCAACAAAAGAGACTATTCAATATTTTATCGTTTTGTTCAAATATATTTTTAGTTATTGCAATAACGTGGGCAGTTGCTTTTTATTTTTACCATGAAGACGGATCTGGTAATATGTTGGCACATGGTCCTACATGTTTTAGATTCTTTACTATTGATTCAAATATAATCACTGCGGTTTCTTCGTTGATTTATTTGTATTTCAATATTCAAGCATTCAGAGGGAAGTTGATAGAAATACCGCTATGGGTTAGATTGTTTAGATTTATATCGATAGTTGCGGCAATGGTGACATTTTTTGTGGTTTTGTTGATCTTGGTACCAATGGGTGCAATTACAAAAGGTCTTTCTCCATTCTATTTCTATGATAGAAACTGTATTATTCTTCATTTGTTTGCTCCGCTTGTGGCAGCAATAACACTTTGTGTTTTTGAAAAAGATGACAAAATCGAAAATAAGGTTTTAACATATTTTAGTTTATCTAGCGTTGTGGTATATGGACTTGTATATTTTATCTGTGTCGTTATAGCAAAAGTATGGCCAGACTTCTATGGTTTAACATTTGATGGCAAATTATATTTATCTCCTTTTGGAGCTTTAGCAATTTTATGTGTATGTTGGGGTGTAATTGAGTTATTATATTATTTACAAGGGCTTTGTATTAGAAAGCTCCCTGAAAGAATATATGGACAAGGATAACAATGAGCACAACAATTAAAACATTTTCTGATGGGCTAAGATTAGCTCATTTACAACTAAATTCTACGAGAATGGTTGGTATATCAATTTTATGCGCTGTTGGTAGCATTAACGAAACAAATGAAACCAATGGTCTTTCTCACTTTATTGAACATAATATGTTTAAAGGCACAAAAACGAGAAGTGCATTTGATATTGCAAATGAATTTGAATCATTAGGGGCACAAATTAATGCATATACATCAAAGCAAACAACTTGCTATTATGCGCTTGCGTTAGATGATAAATCAGATAAATGTGCAGAAATACTTGCAGATATGATGTTTAACTCTCAATACGCTAAAAAAGAGTTGGATAGCGAAAGAAAGGTAATATTAGAAGAAATTTCTATGGGAGATGACGATAACGAAGGTGTTTGCCAAGATTTATCTGATGAAGCTTTCTTTGGAACAGATACACAAATAGGTAGAACTATTATAGGAACAAGAGAAAACGTAAAACGTTTCCAAAAAGAAGACGTTTTAGCCTATATAGCAGACAATTATGCAGCTGAGGATATAGTTATTGGTATTGCTGGTTCTATTTCGCTTGAGGATGCAATTAAGCTTGTAGATAAGCATTTTGTAGGGAAATTCAAATCTGGCCTTGGCAGATCATGGGCGGATAAGCCTTGTGTCGCGCAAAGTAGATATTTATCTAAATTCAAAGATATTGAGCAATCACATCTATATATAGCAACTCCATCAGTAACGCTAAATGATGATTTGAGATTTGCAAACTTAGTGGCAAAAGATATATTTGGTGGTGGAATGAGCTCAAGATTATTCCAAGAAGTTAGAGAAAAGTCTGGACTTGCATATTCTGTTTATGCATATAGCACAAACTACATAAACAATGGAATTTCGCAAATTTATATTGGAACAAACAAGGATTCTGTAGAAAAAGCGCTTGATTTGACAAAAAATGTAATTTTAGAAATTCAAAAGAATGGATTTACAAAAGAAGAAATAGATAAGGGCATTAATTCGGTTTTGACTAAATATGTTTTATCTAATGAATCTACATCTACAAATATGAGAGCAGTGGCATCTTATGCTTTGTTATATGGCGAAGAATATTCTTTAGATAGACAAGTTGAGAAGATAAAGGCATTAACAAAAGAGAAGATAGAAGAAGCATTTAACAAGTGTTTTGACTTAAAAAATGCAGCTTTAGCATATGTCGGAAGAGAAGTTGAAGGAAACCTTCTAGATATTATTAAGAACTAAACGATTTGCTAAATTACATTAAAATAATATAATATAAGCGTATGGATGAAACTAATAAGACATTAATAAATCTTAAACAAAAAAGCAGAACAGTTTCAACTTTAACAATTGTATTGTTAAGTTATATTGTATTTATCCTAATTGGAACATTTATATTGATGTCTCCATTTGCTTCAAATTCTCACGAAAGAACAGGATTTATAGATTCTTTATTCACAGCAACAAGTGCTACTTGTGTTACTGGTTTAGTTGTTTATGATACATTCCAACACTGGTCATTATTTGGACAATTAGTCATTTTGTTTATGATTCAAATGGGTGGTATTGGATTCATGTCTGTTATTGCGTTCCTTTCAAGATCTTTAAGAGTTAAGATGAGCTTTAAAGATAGAAAATTCTTGATGGAATCAGTTGGTATCAAGAAGAAAGGGGATTTTGTTTCTGTTTTAAGAAATATCGTAGTTGGATCAATAATTTCAGAAGTTGTTGGTGCAGCTTTATTATGTATAAGATTTGTTCCACAATTCGGAGCATCAAGAGGTATTTATTTTGCAGCATTCCATTCAATTTCAGCATTCTGTAATGCAGGTTTTGATTTGATGGGAGCACTAGGTGTGCCATTTGCATCATTTACATCTTATGCTAATGATTGGCTTGTAAATTTGGTGCTAATTGCCTTGATATTCTTGGGCGGTTTAGGCTTCATCGTTTGGGATGATTTAATTAGAAACAAATTCAGAGCTAAAGATTTATCTTTACATTCAAGATTAATGCTTGTTGCAAGTGGTATTATTTTGGTTGTTTCTACATTGCTATTTGTAGTGTTTGAATTCAATCATTTGTATAAAGGAATGAACGGTGGAGAAGCATTCTTAAGATCACTATTTGAGGCTACTACATCAAGAACTGCAGGATTCAACACAACAGATATGGAATCTTGGAGTGATGGAAGTATATTCTTAACAATCGTCTTGATGTTTATCGGTGCTGGTTCAGGATCTACAGCCGGTGGTATTAAAGTTACTACAATGGTTATTATTATCCTTGGTATTATCGCATTGAATACAAAAGATGGACATATTGTTGTTTCAGGTAAAAAAATTGGTAAGGAAATTCTTCACCAAGCATTTGCTATCATTTCAACATATTTAATTTTAGTTTGCATATTCACAGGATTTATCTTAGGTGTTGACTCAGAAATTCCTCTAAAGAATGCAATATTTGAAGTTGTTTCTGCAATCGGTACCGTAGGTATGGCAATAGGGGATACAACATTAATGTTAAACCCAGCATCAAGATTAGGGATTATCATATTGATGTATATCGGAAGAGTCGGTATCTTGACCATAGTTTTGTCATTTGCAAAACCACAACGTACAACAAACGTAATTATTCCAGCAGAAAACGTAATGGTTGGTTAGTATTTTGCATAGAAAATGTCGTTTTTGTCGGCCATTTTAAAATTTTAAAATTTTTTAATTTTCACGCGCCTTTATATGCTATAATATTTAAGTGAATTGAAGAGGTTTACGTGAGCAATCAATCAGAGAGTGTTTTAGACAGATTTTTTAAGGGGTTAATCATAGTAGGAATTTCTGGCCTACTAGATTTGATTATTTTCGGCGCATTTGGCTATGCAGGCAGTTTTGTTAGATCATTTATTCTTGGAATATTTGGTTACGCATCATATGGATACTGCATCGGCGCTACGGCTTTAGGTATTTTCATTACTTTTGGTTTTAAACAAAAAGTTGGATTCAAAGTAATTATTAACTATATTGCTATTGTGTTCATTTTGATTTGTATTGGACATGTAGCAACATATGCTGTTCAAAAGGGATTAGGATATGTCGGCTCAATTAAGGATGCTTTTTTGAATCCTGAAACATTGGGCGGTGCAGCATTTGTAGCATTTTTGTATCCTTTGTCTTTAGCAAGAACATTTGGATTAGTATTCCTATCTTTAGTAGAAGCAGGTCTTATTGTCCTAGTAATTGTTAATCAATTGAATTTCGAAATTGGCTTAAAGTTAAGAACTCCAACAAAAAAGACTCAAAGTTATCAAGATTATTCTCAAGCTGAAGAAAATTACCAAGATGATGGAAGCGGTGCATATCAACAAAACGGATATTTCCAACCAACGCTATATAATGGCGATGTAAATGGTAAATTGTTTGATGATAATGCAGGAAAAAGCACAGGATTCTGGAGAAATAGAAAACAAACTTCAGATGCTGAGATTACGCCAATTGATGAGGTTAAATCAACTCAAATGTCTGAAGATGAACAAGATAGTATCTTAAGCGGTATAGATTCAGACGGTAATTTAATGGATGCTGGCGAGATTAAGCTTACAGAGCAACGCGCTCAACAATTTGCACAAGCATCACCTTTTATTCCAATTGAGCCACAACCAAAGGTTGAGGATGTAAAAGAAGAAGAGAAAAAACCTGAAATTACAGATAGAGATAGATTATGGTTTAATAGCACAAGGAAGAAGATGCTAAGAGGAGAAGATATTTCTTCTTCATATCAAGAACCAGAACAAAATCAACCATATAACCAATATGATAATGAAATTGTGGATGATTCAACAACATTTACATCTCAATCAACTCCATCATATGAAGTTCCAAAGATGCCATTGTTTGAAGAACCAGCTCCAATAAAAGAAGAACCACAATTTGATCCATTTGAAAATATCGTACAAAACGTTATTAATGACGATTCTATCGTGGAAAAAGTAAAAGATGAGGATGAAGATGAAGTAATTCATTTTGAGGAACCTATTAAGCCTCAAGAGCCTATAAAGCCAATTGAGCCAATTAAACCAATTATTCCTCCAACTCCAAAACCAGTAATTCCACCTAAGCCGGTAGAACCACCAAAACCAGTGGAACCACCTAAGCCAAAGAGAGTGTATAAGAAATACAATCCACCTTCAATTGATATGTTGGATGATTTCGATGATCCAGTTGAAGATGATTCAGTATTGGAAGCAAAGGCTGAAGAGTTGAAGCAAACACTTGCAAACTTCAAAATTAATGTAGAAATCGTGGGAACAATTAAA
>CAMNMY010000050.1 GCA_946545105.1 uncultured Clostridia bacterium | reverse complement strand
GTTCATGGATTCAGAAAGAGAATGGCATCAGCTAACGGAAGAAAGGTGCTAAAGAGACGTCGTGCTAAAGGCAGAAAGGAATTAACTGCTTAATTTAATGCAAAAGAAGTACAGGCTTAAGGGTCGAAAGACGTTTAATTACTTGCTTAATAAAGGTACTTCGGTTCCCGCAAAAGCCCTTGTACTTATCTATGCGCCTTCAAAATATTCATCTCGTGTAGGTTTTATTGTTAGTAAAAAAATTGGCAATGCCGTTACGAGAAACAGAACTAGAAGAAGGTTAAGAGAAGCATTTAGATCTTTGATTCCTAACGTTTCAGATAATACAAACTATATAGTTATTGCAAGAAAAGGAATTGAGGAACTTGATTTCGCAGAAATCAAAGATTCTTTAATTGGTGTCCTAAAGAGGGCAGGGTTATTCAAAGAGGGAAACTAATGATTTTTGGAAAAGCGTTTTTATCTTATTATAAGAATTTTATTAATCCACTTTTACCAAATTCATGCATTTATACTCCATCTTGCTCAGCTTATATGGGACAAGCCATCCAAAAGCATGGTTATTTTCTAGGTATTCCTAAAGGAATATTGAGAATATTAAGATGTAACCCTTGGGCAAAAGGTGGCTATGATCCAGTTAAAGATAATTTTAGAGGGAAGGCAAAATGGCTATTATAAACTTTTTAATGTCCGCTACGCTTACCAACTGGGTCGGAAAGCTTTTGGAGTTGCTTTATAAAGGTATTGGCAACTTTGGTTGGACTGTCGTTGTTTTCTCTATTATTTTGAAAGTTATTTTATCTCCATTAGATATTTGGCAAAGAGTTTCAATGAAAAACCAACAAAAGAAAATGGAAGCATTGAAGCCAAAGCTTGAAAAATTAGAAAAACAATATAGAAATAACCCAGATTTATTAAAACAAAAACAATATGAAGTACAAAGAGAAGCAAAGATTAATGTTTTTGCTACTTGTTTACCTTTAATTGTTACTATGGTTGTATTCTTCGTAGTATTTGGTGGCTTTAGAGCTTTAGTTACTTACGAAAACGAATTAATCGTTGAAGAATTAGACAAAACTTACGTAGAATACGTTCTTGATTACAATGCTGATAAATTAACAGATGCTCAAAAGGCTGAAGTTGATATAACAAATTGGGATGCTTTAAAAGCATATTGTGAAGATGAATCTCACAATGTTCCTAACAGATTCTCTGAATACGAGGAAATCCAAGAAGAAAATGCTGAAGCATATGCTGAAATGAGAACTCTTCTTGCGAATAAATATCAAGAGCATTTACAAAACGACAAATGGTTGTGGGTAAAGAATATCTTTAAGTCAGATACAGGTACAGATGTTATCCCAAGCGTTAAAGCTTATACATCTTCTGGTGCTGGCGGTATTTCTGCTAAACTTGAAGACACTCAAACTCATACAACATATACAAACTTGACAAGCCCAGCTGCAGAAATCTTAAACAAGACAAAGACTTGGGATGTAAAAAAGTGGAATGGTTACTTTATCTTACCTTTACTATCTCTTTTAACAAGTTTCTTGTCTACTTTCATTATGCAAAAGACAGGATCACAAGCAACAAGTGCAGTTGGAACAGCAGAGCAACAAGCTCAACAACAAAAGCAAATGAAGATGATGAACTACATGATGCCAGTTATGTTAGCCGTATTTGCTATGTTGTACAGTTCAGCATTCGCTATTTATTACTTTATGAGTAACGTTATGGCAACTATAACAACTTTAGTTGTTAATGTGGTTATGAAGTATATAGATAAAAAGCAAGCTGCAAAAGAACAACAAGGAATAATCATAAAATAAGAGGTCAAATTATGATAGAAATAATTAAGGATTTTATCGATGGCGTTATTTCAAAGTTAAATCTTAACTGTGAAGCAAACGTTACAGAAAGCGAAGAAGAATATAAGGTTGATCTTATCGGACCAGATACTCATATCCTTATCGGATATAGAGGCGACGTTCTAGATAGCATTCAATATTTAACTCTTCTTTTAATAAATAAGAATGGTGAAAATAAAAAGAGATTAGTTATCGATGGTGAAAACTATAGATCAAAGAGAGAAGTTACTTTATCTAAGTTAGCAAAATCTTTAGCTTATCAAGTATCTAAATCTGGCAAGCCAAAGCAATTAGAACCAATGAATCCTTTCGAAAGAAGAATCATTCACTCTGCTTTAGCAAATGATAAGTATGTAACAACCGAATCTGAAGGCGAAGAACCAAATAGATATGTTGTTATTAAGCCAGTAAAGAAATCTTCTTCTCAACGCCCAGAAAGAGCTCCAAAGAGAGAAGCTCCAACATCTTCTGCTCCTACAAATCTTAGCAGATACACAGGAAAGATGAAATCTTTCGGTGGAGAAAAGAGAAGATACTTCTAATTACTAATTAGTATTAAATAGAATTAAGTCCTCTTTGCTTTTTGCTTTGAGGACTTTTTGTTTGACTTATATATTTCTTCTTTGATATCATTCAATTGTAAATAGAGCACCTCTAATAAACGATTGAGTTTCTCTTTCGGCTGGAGCAGCATAGCTGGATCTCTTGGCAACAGGACTCTATTTTTTTATGTATTTTTTGGATTATTCCATGGTAATTTAGGTACAAATTTTAATTATTCCTATAAATTTGAATCTTTTCTAAGTTTTTCTATTAATTCAATAATTCTTTCTAAATCGTCTGGTGTGTAATAATCAATATAGAATCTGCCTTTTTGATCATTTCCTTGAAGTGTAACATGAGTAGCAAATACTCTTTCCATTGTTCTTACTAATTGCTTCAATTCAATAGATAAAATTGGCTTTGCTTTCTTCTTATCTTTAGGATTATTCTTGTTATGAACAAGAATCTCGACTTGTCTAACGCTCATTTGTTTATCACAAGCAGCTTTAGCCATAGTAATTTGTAACATCTCATCATCAATGCCTAGAAGGGCTCTAGCATGGCCTGCGCTTAATCTTCCCATCTCTACCATCTTCTTAACTTCTTCTGGTAATCCTAGCAATCTCATAGAGTTTGTTACATATACTCTTGATTTACCAATATTCTTTGCTAGTTCTTCTTGGGTTAGTGAATAATCATCTATAAATTTCTTATAAGCATTAGCTTCTTCAATAGCATTTAAGTTTTGTCTTTGAATATTCTCAATTAATGCTATTTCGTCTATTTGTTTTCTTGTTAAATTCTTTACGATAACAGGAACTGTTTTTAACCCTGCAAGTTGTGCAGCTCTATATCTTCTTTCACCAGCTACAATAACATATTTATTTCTATCTAAGATAGCAATAATTGGTTGGATTAATCCATACTTCTTTATTGTCTTACTAAGCTCTTTAATTGCTTCTGGATCAAAGTTCTTTCTAGGTTGATCTGGATTAGGTATAACTTCATTAATGTCAATCTCTCTAATACCTTCATTTAGATTGCCATTTTTGTCATATGTCTTATACTTATCTACTTCAAATACTGTTAAATCTTTCATCTTATTTTCCTAAACAGAACTTGCTAAAGATATTATCAATAATATCTTCTGTTGCACAATTACCTGTAATTTCTCCTAGGGCAAAGTATGCATTTCTCAAATTTACCAACACACATTCTATAGGTTCTTTATCTAGTATTTTTAGTGTTGTTTCTAATTCATTTATAGCAACTTTAATTGCTTCTGCATGTCTTTGGTTTGTAATAATTGTAGATGAACCATCTATCTTATTACTAATAAACATATCTACTATTGCTTTCTTTAGATTATCGATGTTTATATTCTTCTTTGCACTTATTGCAAATCCATCTTTTTGTGAAGCTAAAGGAGATACCTTATCACATTTATTATAAGCCAAAATTATCTTTTTGTTTTCCTTTTCTAAACTAGATAAAATTTGCTTTTCTTCATCATTAAAATCTCTTCCTGATTCTGTAACAAAAATTACTACATCAGCACTCTTTGCTGCGTCTAAACTTCTCTCAACACCAATTGATTCAACAACATCTTCTGTTTGTCTAATACCTGCTGTATCAATAAGCTTTAATAAAACGCCATTTACTTCAATACTTTCTTCGATACTATCTCTTGTTGTACCAGCAATTTCTGTAACGATTGCCCTTTCTCTTCCAAGTAGGTTATTAAGTAGGGAAGACTTACCAACATTTGCTATACCAACAATTGCTACAGCAATACCTTGTTTGATGTATCCACCGATGTTTGTTGTATTCAAAAGAGCTTTTAGCTCTTCTTTTTCTTTAGATAGTGTTTTATTGCAATCAATCTTTGTTTCATCTTCCATTTCTTCTGGGTAATCTAAAGATGCTTCAAGTTGAGAAACACAATATAAAATACTGTCTTGAATTGCTGCAATTTTATCTGAAATTCCGCCTTTAGACAATCTATACCCAGCATTGATAGCTGCAATAGATTCGGCGTTAATCATATCAATAATACCTTCTGCATCAGATAGGGTAATTTTTCCATTTAAAAAGGCTCTTTTTGTAAATTCGCCTTTATCTGCAATGCTCGCACCATTATCTAAACAAGCCTTTAGAATTTCATCAACGATTCTAACACCACCATGACATTGGAATTCTACTAGATCTTCACCTGTATATGACTTAGGATTCTTGAAATATACAGCCAATACAGTATCTTTGATTGTAGCTGTTGTAATTGTTCCATAATACATCATATTTGGAGTAGCATCTAAAAATGATGGAAGTGATTTTGTAGAGAAAATCTTATTAGCAATTTTAAGCGCATCATCACCGCTCATTCTAATAATTCCGATGGCTCCAGATCCTATTGGTGTTGAAATTGTTGCTATTGTTTTCATGCCTAATATTTTACCATAGGCTTGTTTATTTGCCAATAATTATAACGCTATGTTATAATTGCCGTATGCGTGAAGAGATATATGACAGAAATTATGATGCGATTGTTGTAGGTGCAGGACATGCCGGTGTAGAAGCAGCCCTTGCTCTTTCTCGTATTGGTCATAAAACTCTTATTGTTACGCTTTCTTTAAATGCAATCTCATTTATGCCATGTAATCCATGTATTGGTGGAACATCAAAAGGACATCTTGTTAGAGAAATTGATGCTCTTGGCGGACAAATGGGATTATCTACAGATAAAAATGCTCTTCAAATTAGAATGTTAAATATGGGAAAAGGTGCTGCTGTTCAATCACTTCGTGCACAAGCAGATAAAACACTTTATCACCTATATATGAAACATGTTTTAGAAGAGGAAGAGAATCTAACAATTCTTCAAGGTGAAGTTGCTGAAATATTAGTAGAAGGTGGCAAGGTTGTTGGTATGAAAACAACTTTAGGTCAAATTTTCTATTGTAAAACAATAGTTGTTGCTACTGGTGTTTATTTAAATGCAAATATTATCATTGGTGATTGGACACAAAATGTTGGTCCAAATGGATTTGCAAGAGCAACAGAATTAACTAATTCATTAATTAAATTAGGTATTCCAACAAGACGTTTTAAAACAGGTACTCCTGCAAGAATAGATAAAAACTCAATTGATTTTTCTAAGATGGAAATTCAAAATGGTGATGAAAATCTTTATCCATTCTCATTTATGACAGATGGATTCATCGAAAATAGATATCCTTGTTATTTAACTTATACAACTAAAGAAACAAATGAGATTATTAAAAGAAATATAGATAGATCACCTTTATATAATGGTTCAATACATAGTATTGGTCCTAGATATTGTCCATCTATTGAAGATAAAATCATGCGTTTTGCAGATAAAGAAAGACATCAAATCTTTATTGAACCAGAAAGTTCATTTACAAATGAAATGTATGTTCAAGGTATGTCTTCATCAATGCCTTTTGATGTTCAAATTGAAATGTATCATTCAGTTATTGGTCTTGAACATTGTAAATTCTTAAGATATGCATATGCTATTGAATATGATTGTATTGATTCTTTAGCACTAGATGCTTCTTTAATGGTTAAGAGTATTGATGGTTTATTCTTAGCTGGACAATTAAATGGTTCTTCTGGTTATGAAGAAGCTGCAGCTCAAGGTATTTTAGCTGGTATTAATGCTTCTCAATATCTAAAAGCTAAAAAACCTGTTATTTTAACAAGAGATAGTTCATATTTAGGTGTATTAGTTGATGATTTAGTAACAAAAGGAACTAATGAACCATATAGAATGATGACTGCAAGAGCAGAACATAGATTATTATTAAGACAAGAAAATGCAGATATTAGATTAACTCCTATTGGAAGAGAAGTAGGATTAGTAAAAGATGATAGATGGGAAAGATACTTAGATAAGGTTAATCAAATAGAAAAACTAAAAGAAGTTCTAGAAAAATCTATTTCTCCAAAAGTATATGGCCCAATGTTTGAAAAACTAAATGAAAACATTCCTTCTAATGGCTTAACATATAAAGCTATGTTAAAGAGATCTAATGTAAATGCAAAAGATTTATATG
>CAMNMY010000049.1 GCA_946545105.1 uncultured Clostridia bacterium | reverse complement strand
ACCTTCACAATATCCTTAATATTGCTAGTTTTACTAGCTGTGAAGCTAATATCAGGCATTTTAAGAGGTTTATTTAAAACTGTGGCAACTTCTCTTGCGATACCTAAAATTGAGTTACAATCAGGTCTATTTGCAGTTACACCAACATCTAAAACTACATCAGTATTACCTAATACTTCATTTAAATCTGTTCCTAGAGGTGCTGTTTCTTTGTTCATTAGCATAATGCCATAAACAGAAGCGCCTTCATAATCTTGTTCTGTAAGCTTTAATTCTTCACCAGAACATAACATACCATTTGATTCAACGCCACGAAGCTTACCTTTCTTTATTTCTTGTCCTGTTGGTAATAAAGAATTATGTAAAGCAACTGGAACCAAATCTCCCTCGTGTACATTTTGTGCACCAGTAACGATTTGAACTAAATCTTCCTTACCAATATTGATTTGGCAAATTTGAAGGTGATCTGAATCAGGATGCTTTTCAAGTTTATCAATTCTACCCAAAACTACGTTCTTCATATTTGCAGAAGAATCAATAATTTCCTCAATTTCAAGACCTACAGATACCATTTTATCTGCAAGTGTTTGTAAATCTACATCTATATCTACGAAGTCTTTTAACCATTTTAATGATACTTTCATATTCTACCTCCTATTTGAATGACTTAAGAAAACGTGAGTCGTTTTCAAATAAGATTCTGATATCTGGAATACCGTATTTAATCATAGCGATTCTTTCTACGCCAAGACCAAATGCTAATCCTGAATATTTTGTTGAATCAATTCCGCAGCTGTCTAAAACCTTTGGATTTACAACGCCAGCGCCTAAAATTTCAATCCAACCTGTACCCTTACAAATTCTGCATCCCTTTCCATGACATACAGAACATGTTACATCTACTTCTACAGATGGTTCTGTAAATGGGAAATATGATGGACGGAATCTAACCTTTGTATTTTCATCAAACAACTTTTGAGCAAACAACTCTAAAAGTCCCTTTAAATCACAAAGTGTTACGTGCTTGTCTACGACAAGACCTTCAATTTGTTGGAACATTGGTGAGTGTGTTGCGTCATAGTCTGGTCTATACACCT
Source organism: uncultured Clostridia bacterium (assembly GCA_946545105.1). Next base: position 5,481 of record CAMNMY010000049.1, on the reverse strand, counting down.
TACCTGGACATACAAGCTTAATTGGTGGTTGAGTATTAATCATAGTTCTTGCTTGAACTGCAGATGTTTGAGTTCTTAGAAGAATATCCTCACCAGCATAGAATGTATCTTGCATATCTCTAGATGGGTGATCTTTTGGAATATTTAATAATTGGAAGTTGAATTTGTCTAATTCAATTTCTGGTCCATTAGCTACCGTAAAGCCCATACCCGTGAAGATATCTAAAACTTCATCAATTACTAATGTACATGGATGTAAAGAACCTCTATTTGCATCGACTTCATCATATGTTACATCGATTTGTTCTTTCATCATCTTTGCATCAAGTGCCTTCTTTTGAAGATCTTTAATCTTTTCTTCAATCAAATTAGTAATGATGTCTCTTGCTTTGTTAACTTCTTTACCAATTTCAGGCTTTTGCTCGTTTGGAACATCTTTCATTCCCTTAAGAAGACTTGTTACTTCTCCAGATTTTCCAAGGTATTGAACTTTTAATTCATTAATGCTACCTAATTCTGCAGCATCTTGAATTAACTTAGTTGCCTTTTCAATCATTGCGTTAATCTTTTCTCTCATTTTGACCTCGTTTGTTTATATAATAAAATACGCCCCATGGATTGATACCATAGGGCGTTTTAATCAATTACGCGTTACCACCTATTTTCACCGAAATTCGGCCTCATTTTAGCTTTTACGAAGCATAACGTCAAACCTACTGCTATTTCAATTTGATGACTCCGGGACGAATTCTTTATCCTTTCCACCTTTTACCCTTCCAGCCTATCGAGGTAAAATCTCTTTTGTGCTTTTGAATAAACATGTTTCCTTTCTTAGTCGTATGTAATTATATCTAATTTAAATATTTAAGGCAAGCGAATTAAATTCGAAAGAAATTTGGCCCAGGTTTATCCCCAGGCCATTGCACATTAAATATGTTTTCACACTAATTACCTTAGTCATTATATATACTATTTAAGTTAAATAAAACACATCGGCAAATGATGGCGTATATTTGGCAATCATTAGATAAAGTAGAAAAAAAATGACTCTGGAATTAACCAGAGTCATTAGATTTTACGCTTTTAATGATTAATAATCATAATCGTCATCTTCGTAGTTAGAATGTCTTCTTCTACCTTCCCCGCCTTGTGCTCTTGGTGCACGTGGAGGTGGAGCGTATCTTTGAGGTGGCATCATATTATCCATTTCCTCATCAACTACGTCTTCTGCAACTGTTTTTGCTAACTTCTTAATCTTCTTCTTGCCATGCTTTCTTGGTAATAAGATGATCATTAATAGGAAGAACAACCACATCAATACTGTAGCGCCACTAATATAGTTGTGGCCATAAAGTAATACAGCAGCTTCAGAATATGCTTTTGCATATGTTCCATCTTCCTTCTTAACATCTGTAATTAATTCCAAATATCCTGTTCCACTTTCATCAAACGCAAAAATTACTTGAATTCTATCTACGCCATTGATAAATGCTGGAGCAATTGGAACTTCTATAACTGTAGCAGAAGTTGCCTTATCTAATTCCAAATTAGCTTCATCACCCATCTTTACTTGTGTAGCGAATTTAAAGCCAGGAATTGATACAAATCCGATAGCAACTACTGTGATAACCAAAAATAAAATGAATATAATTAGTTTCTTTAACATAATTTTTCTCCTTTATAAACAATAAAATTGTAGAAATACAAACTTATTTATAACTTAAAAAACTGTATATATGCATAAAATATATAAATAAAATAGCTCTAAATGTCATCTGAATGGTCAGACATATCTATACCTGTAAATTCTTCTAAAATCCATTTAAACGAACCATCGTCATAGAATTTAACCGATATTTGCTTACCATTTTCGTCTTTAAGTTTACAATAGACGTAATCTTTAAATCTATAAATCGTAATATGAGTATCACCCTCGAATGTATATCTAGAATAATTGTAATCTACATAAACCTTAAAATCATTTGTGAAAGAAATGTTATTACTTGTGCCAAAATCCATATGAGTACCAACTAATTTCATATACTCTTCGATATCGTAATACAATAAAGTCAATTTCCCTTCTTTATCTGCAACAAAGTTCTTAACCATTGATGCTTGTGTACATTCATATTTGGCATTGCCGCTTCCATCGAATGTTAATTTGTAATCGTAAGTATATCCTTCACCATTTTCAATGGCTTCGATATGAGTTGTGAATGATTTACCAAAATACGTATCTTGAGTAAATAAATCTTGTTCTGTTGAGGTTGTTGAAGATAATACAAACTCAAATGTTCCATCGTCTTTCAATTGAACATAACGTCTATTTGAACCATTTACAGTAATAGCAACATGGCCATTCTTTCTCCCACTTTGTTCTTGTAAAATAACTGTAGAATAATTCTCCCCAATTGGTAGAATTTGATAAGATTTTAATCCTGCTGTTGGATAATCTGAATCATAAATAAACTTTAGTTTAACATATTTATCGTGAACGATTTCATATTCGCCTTTTGCCTTTTCAAATTCAGGAACATCAATTGTATATCCTAAGGCTATTTCCCCTGCGCCACTTTCATATTTAACTGGCTTAATTTTTAAAACTATTGTAGCATTCATTCCATCTAAAACTTTATTGAATGTTTTAGTAAAGGTTTTCCCTGATTCAATTGCCTCTTTAAATGTATAACATTGATCTATAGCAATGTCTCCACTATATGATAGTGTGCCATCTTTTACAAAAACATATGCATCAGTAAAATTAATTTCACCATCTGTATATTGGAAATAGAAACTCTTTGAAGAATTACCCATATATGATGAAGAACGTGTTTGAGTTTCATCAACTGGTTTATCAAAAGAATATTTTTTATAAATTGAACAATGACCATTGCCATCTAGAACCATTCTACATTCTGCTTGGTCTTCAAAATAATTAAGCGTATATTCTTTATCGGCATACATAACAACTGCTTCAGGATCTTCTTCTTGATTCTTTGGAGCGCATGCAACTAATCCTATAGATAGGATAACAATTAGCAATATAGATAGTGTTATATAAACCTTACGCATATTTCTATTATATATTAATCTGCTGCTGTATGACCATCTACTACGATTGGTTCTAATTTTAGCATTTCTTTTTGTTCATCAGATAAGTACTTAATATTGATAGCAGCATCGCCCATACACTTTTGCATCCAGCTTTCGCTTGCTACATAATATCCATTATCTCCGGCATCCTTACCCCATGAGTTTTCAATCTTCCATCTATCTGGAACATCTTTCTTGTTTAGATTTACACCACACAATACCATAGCGTGGTTAATTTCGATATGAGCTAAATCCATAGCTGGGCCTTTATCAAAATACAAATCTACGCCAAATGCAGTTTTATAGTCATAACTCTTATCATCCCAAACGGCTGTACCATCTCTATTTTGTAAACAATCGCAACAGAACCAAATAGGCTTATTGTCTTTAATTTGTGCTATGCACAACTTTTCCATATCATCATAAGATACATTTAGATACAATTCTTTCTTACCATACATACCAAAGCTATATCTATCTGTATACATCTTATTGAAATCTAATCCGTCTTTTGGATAAGTTGTTACTCTTACAAATTGATTTAAAAAGTCTTTTCCTAAATATTTATCATAAAATTCCAAAGGAGTTCCTTTAAAATGGACAAACTTCTTTGGTTTCAATACATCCTCATCCTCTTCGTCATCTTTATCTTCATCTTTAGATTTTGTTTCAAAGAAATACTCGAACTTATCTTGAGGAACGCCATAAGAAAGCGCTATAACCTTAAAAGCCTTTGCATTTGCCTTTTCGATTTCTCCTTCGAATTCATCCCTCAAATCCTTTCCTTGGGCCTTTCTTGCGCTTATATAAGCAAACAAAGTTTGTTTAACTAAAGATGATAACAAATTATTCATAACTCTTGTAGCTGATGAAGTAATTGATTCTGGGAAGATTTCCTTTGGAACAATACCATACTTGTTTACAAGGTTTACAAATATTCCCCAGTTTCCGCCATCTTGAGATACTTGAGATATGTGATCAGAAAATTCATAATCTGTATATTTGAATTCACCCTTTTCTTCATATTGCTTTTCTACTAAATCAATTAAAACTCTTAAATCATTATTGAATTTTTCAATTTTATCGTAGAAAGCAAGATATGATTGAGATAACTCAAAATTTTTTAACTTTAGCTTTTTAATAATCTCTTCGCGTAGGATATTGCAACCAGCAAACATCCAACATCTTCCTGATTGTTTTTGATTTGTAATACCATGAGTCTTCACTTCGTGTGAAAACATCATCTTTGTATCAAACTCTCTTAATCTTCTTGTAGATATTACCTTCTCAATTGATGATGCAGATAATGCATTTTGAAGAATTATATTCTTGCTATCTCTTAGATAGTCTTTCTTTAGCTTTGCTAATGTTTCAATATTTATATCTTTCATACTTCCTCTTTATGAATTAATTTAAATGTTAATTTCCCGCCTTCACACTTTCCATCAGTCTCTACAATAATATATGTTGTAGCTCCATTTAAAGCCTTACCGCCATATGCTAACTCAACTGACTCTCCAGCTTTAAGTGTAAATAATTCCTCTTTACCTTCACCGCAATCATAATACACTTTTAAAGACCCTTTTTCTAATGATCCTGTATATTGTATTATAGATTCGCTATCTTCTTTCCACTTTAGTTGAAATACCTTTGTGCCTGTAATTTTTTCAAAATCCATAGTTGCCTTATTGTTTGTTTCTTGACATATTAACATCGTTGCTGAATAACTAGATTTGTACTTTGTACAAGCACATAGTCCTAATGATGCTGTTACAACTAAAATTATTAAAATTACTAATAAAGTCTTTTTCACAATTTACTCCTTAAATCTTCTGTCCCATTCTATATGCTTTTAATAGTCCTTCGTTATCTTTCATGTCGTTTGGATCTGTAACCCCACCAACAAATAGAACATCTTTCAATTCTACATTTTCAAAACAATCTACCCAACCTTGGATTCCTTTTATTGTTCCTTTTGGAGTATCTAATTCATCTTCTGTTGCTGTTATTAAGCCATACACTTCTGTAAATCTACAATCTGAAGAATATAGAGCGTTTGCTCTATCTATTAAAGTTTTCATTTGTCCAGACATAGAATAATAATATACAGGAGTTGCCCATACTATTACATCAGCCTTTTTCATTGTCTCAATTATTTGATTGGCATCATCTTTAATTACGCAATTGCCAAGAGATTGGCATGCAAAACATCCTTTACAAAATGCGATATTTTTACCTTTTAGCGAAATTAAAGCTACATCGTTACCTGCAGCTTCTGCCCCGTCTTTAAATGCTTTTGCTAATAATTCTGAATTTGAACCGTTATGAAGTGATGTAGATATAATCAATACTTTTTTCATTTTTATCTCCACTTATTGAAATTAATTT
>CAMNMY010000048.1 GCA_946545105.1 uncultured Clostridia bacterium | reverse complement strand
GCACCACAAGCAACTTTGCACATATTTTGTACGTCTTTTGTGTATTGCATAAATTATTTCTCCTTAAATTTGATACACGATTATTATATGATAATTATTATATAATTTCAAAGCGTATTTTTGATAAATAGTTAAAAAATTGACAATGTCTTTTCTCCCTATGATTATTTAGTAGTAAATTAGGCTATATTTAGGTATAATCGTTATGGTGATAATATGCTTATATATATCGTAAGACACGGCGAAACAAATATGAATAAGGATAGAATCCTACAAGGCAGTTTTGACACTCCATTGAACGATGATGGAATAAGCCTTGCTAAGATCACTGGACGAGCAATGAAAGGCATCCATTTTGATGAGGCCTTTTCATCTCCTCTATCTCGCTCTATAGATACGGTAAAAGCAATTTTAGAAGAAAGCGGCAACAAGGTTGGACAAATCACTTTAGACAAAAGACTACAAGAAGTAAATGTCGGAGATTGGACACTAGCAAAGCTAGATGATTTATCTAACCCAGAGCATGATAATATTCACCAATTTTTTAAAGATCCATTCTCCTATTTAAATGTTCCAAATGGAGAAAACGTCTATGACGTTATGGCCAGAACTCAAGACTTTATAAAGGAACTTGCAAAAAGAAACGATAATAAAACTTATTTAGTTGGAACACACGGTTTTGCAATGCGTTCACTTTTGAATATGTTCTATGAAGACAAAAAAGATTTTTGGCATGGACACGTTCCATATAATTGCTGCTTTAATATACTTGAAGTTAAAAATAATGACATCTCACTAATTAAGGAAGATGTCATATTCTACGATAAATCTACAATTAAAGATTATTATAAATAATTATTCGTAATCAAAGATTGCTTTCTTCTCTATAAATTGAGAATACGTATCCTTCCATTCGTGATGGTTTGGGCATTGATCATATAAAGAAAGTGCTTCTTTTTTCATATCTATTCTAATTAGCAAATTATATCTGTTTTCTCTATCGATACAGTTTGTTAAGTATTCAACGCCATTAACGCCATCAATTTTTATACTATCAAATATTCTCTTAATATCATCAAGCTTTGCTTGCCAATCGAAATCTTTTTGAAATTTTACTAATATACAGTGTTTCATAGTTACCTCGCCTATATATTTTAGCATAAAAAAGAACGCCCCGAAGGGCGTTTCTTTATATAACATAGGTTACGCTTTGATTCTTAATGAAATATCGCCTGTATCTGTTTTTATTTCAAAGACGCCACCTGATGTTCCCATTGGTACGTCAATACGACCTGTATCAGATTTAGCATAGAAGATCTTGCTTGTTAAAACCGTTCCTTCTACATCGCCTGTATCTGTAGTAACTTTAATTGAAGCTCCATCTGAATCATTGAATCTAACATTACCTGTTGATGTTTCAATTACAATGGCTTCTGCAATTACTGTATTGCTTAAAGTTACATTGCCAGTAGAAGCATTAACGTTTAAGTTCTTTGCTGTTAGATTGCTCATTTCACTCTTTCCTGTTGATGTTTCGACAACTGCACCATCTTCAACTGTTACATTCTCGATACGTACAGCACCTGTTGATGCTTTAGCATTTAAGCTCTTAGCAGATAGGTCTTTTACATATACTGCACCTGTTGATGCTGTTACATTTAATGCACCTTTAATGTTTGAATTTATTAACACTGCACCTGTGCTAACTTCAATATTTGCGCTGTTAAATGTGAAGTCTGCTGGAATTTCAATTGATCCTGTTGAAGCTTCGCATCTTAATGTATCGTATTCACCAGCTGGGATATAGATAGTTACTGATAGTTCTGAATTGAATGAGAATACGCCTTCATACCATTTGCTTGCATCAACATATTTAATGTTCAATGTTCCATTCTCAACTGCTGCTGTATGATAGCGCTTTTCTGAATCTACACATACAACTTCCTTCTTACCTTCTTCAGATGCAACAAATTTAACCTTTGCAATTGATACATCTACATTAATATTTGTAATATCACCTTCTAGTGTGTATGTATGTGTTTCTGTTGGCTCTACTGTTTGATGATTCTTAATAGCTAGGCCTAAAACTACGCCGCCTGCTGCTAATAATATAACGCCAATAATTATGCAAACCACTAATATCTTTTTCATTGTTTAGTCCCTCCCTTTCTTAATAAAGGCTGCTTTGATCTTGTTTGTAATCTTCATTGAAACTTTGAATGTTCCTTTAGTCATTGCTACGCATACCCAATAGAAGATGAATGCACCGCCAAATCCCATCAAGCTAATACCTAAAGCCATATAGTTGGTTGTTCCATTTGCAATATTTGCAAAGAATACAACTAATCCGCCAATACCAGATGCGCCTAAAGCTAATTCGACTACATAAGATGCTAAATCAAATACCCAGATTAGGAAATATCCAACTAAGCATACGCTTAACGCTGCTGTAACTAATGGGAACCATAGTGGGAATCCAACGACAAGTAATACAATCTCCCATGTTTCAAGCTTTCTCTTTGGCTTTACTTTCTCCTTGATCAATTTAACAAAAGGTGTGTCCTTAGCAATGTCGTTAACTATTTCGTCTACGCTTCCAATTTCATTAATAGCCTCTTGTTCTGTTTTGCCTTCTTCGATTCGATCGTCAATCATTTCAGAATAGAATTCTACTCTAGAGTCAATATCATCCTTTGGCAAACCTGATAATTGTTTTCTTAGTTCTTTTAAAAATTCTTCTTTTCTCATAGTTCACTTTCCTCAACAATAAATGAATAAATTCTCATTAATTCTTTCCACTCGTCTTTAAACTCTTCAATTCTCTTAAGACCTAAATGTGTAATGTGATAATACTTTCTTAATCTGCCTTCATATTCAACAGATCGAACAATTAACAATCTACCCTCTTCAAGTCTTTTTAGAATCGTGTATAAAGTCGATTCAGATAATTCCAATACCGGCTTTAAATCTTTGATAATCTGATAACCATAAGAATCTTTGTTCTTTATTGCTACCAAAACACATACATCTAAAACTCCTCTTCTTAATTGTGCATCCATTTTATACCTCACCTTGTGCGATACTTCATCTTTCGTAATACATCATATCACGAGGTATATAGGTTGTCAAGCCTTGAACATAAAAAAAATTGGCTCATCGCCAACTTTAAGTTTTGGAGCGGATGATGGGAATCGAACCCACAACCCAAGCTTGGGAAGCTCGTATTTTACCACTAAACTACACCCGCACGCATAATCTCATTATACAACAACTATTACAAAAAACAAGAGCGCCAAATCGGCGCCCTTGTATTAATTCTATTTACACTAGTCATCAATATCTAATGCTTCTAAACCTTTTTTGAATTCTGTCTTTGTAGACTTAACATTCTTAATAAAGAAGAATATCGCTGTTGAAGCCACTAAACAGATTGTTGCGTAGATTGGCAAAATATCCCAATTGAAAGATGGAACCAATAGAAGCAAGCCAAGAAGTACTGGTGTTGTTGTTTGCGCTGCCATTGATGATGCATAGTAATATCCTGTAAATGCACCAATCTTTTTGCTTGAACATAATTCTACTACCATTGGATAAGAGTTAACGTGTACAAGTGACATTCCTACGCCCTTTACAAACCAAATAACAAATAGCCATGCTGGAACCTTATCGCCTGGGAATCCGACTGCAAATGTCATAATAATCCAAATAGCGTATCCTATTGCCGTAGCCGCTAAACCGGAAAGGATTGTCCATTTACGTCCAATCTTAGAGGCAATAATGCCGCCTGTTACAAAACCGATGATTGAACCAACACCTGAAATGATTACCATCAACGATGTTGATGCTGATGAGCCATGTAGGTTATATATAACATAGTTGTTTAAGAATGTTCCAATACCATTGTCTGCCATGAACCAGAAGAATTCAGCAGCAAGGATTAACCAAAGCATTCTCTTATTTGCTGGAGTGATAGGACCTTCATCATCAACTGCCATCTTATCTGCAGCTTCAGATTCTTCTTCACCTCTAGCCATATCTTCTTTTACTTCTTCCGCAATCTTGTTTTCTTTAATAGTTAAGAATAAAACGATTGCTGAAATAAGCATTAGAACAGATCCCATTAAGAATGGAATTTCAATTGTCCAAATATTTCTTGATCCAATATCTGCTTTTAAGTATTTACTTAATACGAATACCATACCAATAACTGTAGCAAATGCACCACCGATATAACCCATGATATTAATAATACCATTTGCCTTAGAACGAAGTGGCTTTGGTGTCATATCTGGCATCAATGCAACAGCAGGATTTCGATACATCATCGCAAAAATCAAAACTATTGCCATCATTGAGATTGTTCCTGCAATGTTTCCAAAGTGGAAGAATACTGGAACAAATGGGAATGCGACAGCACAAACAAATGTACCTACTAATATGTACGGCATTCTCTTTCCTAGTGGCGTATGTGTTTTATCTGATAATCTACCAAATATTGGCAATAAGATTAAAGCAGCCAAATTATCTAGCGCCATGATAATACCTACTAGATATTGAACTTCTTCATTTGTCTTATTGAAAGCTTTAGCAAATAGTTCAGTTAAAAAGGTTGGGCACCATGTATCGTATACTTGCCATAATAGCAAAATACCGAAGAAGGCGAACCCGATTGTAAAAGTTCTTTTGTAGTTCAACTTAAGTGCTGGTTTTGCGCTTTCAGTTGCTACAGCTTGTGTGTTCATCTCTTCCATAATTTCCCCTTTTAAGCTTAGTTAGCTTAGTCTTAATAATTTTATTCTACAACAATTATTCTTCTAAAACTATACTAGTTTGAATATTCCCCGTATTCACATCCAACATTTTCACAAATTACATCGTCGATAAGTTTGCCTCTATGGTAAAGTTTTACTTCACCCTTACCGTTTCCGCCGTTCCATAATCTATTATGTAATTTCTTTCCGTTTGGAGCTTCATAGTTAATTAAAAGCATATCTTTCTTTAAGCATGTAATATCTGTGACCATCTTATTTGTCCATGTCTTTTGCTCTACATGCCAAACGATTTTATCCTCTTCTTCCTTGCAATCAAATTTAGTTCTTGTGAAAGTCCAGAACTTAGAGAAATTGAATTCATATGCTTTGCCTTCGTGCCAATATGCAGAAAGCAACTTTCTTTGAAGCGCAATAGGGCCAATCTTTGGTCTACCACCACCTATATCAAATACAGAATCGTTTAGTTTCTTTCCTGTTAACTTGCTAGTTAGATTACAAGAAGATAGCCAAACCCAAGGTGATGTAAAGTCCTTACCCCAGTTCTTATCTGCATATCCGTAAGATGTCTCTTTCTTTACAACGTATCGTTGTCCGTTGAACATTATGTTCCCTTCGTATTCGCTCTTCATGCCTTCGGCATGCCAGAACATCTCAAAGGCTTGCATTGTCCTAAATAATTTACCTGCGCCATATCCAACATTGAATGCAATTTTCTTATCAATCTTTAGATCCCAGCTAATCTCGCCAGCATCAGACATATACTCCGGATGGGAAGCAACTTCCTCTTTAGATAGTTTAATTGAACCCTTAGTTTCCGTTTCTGTCATAAAACAGTCATCGGCAGATACAGAGTATGGTGCCTTTTTATTCAAAGTTACACTTTGCCAGCCAAAGAATCTATGGAGTTGAACTGCATCTTCTCCCCATGTGCCAACATTTACCATCAAGTACGATGGCCTTATTCCCTTTTCTTGATTCTCTTTTAATTGCCCAAAAATAGGCTTGTCTTGACCAAATGCAGGATTACACAAGAAGAACTCAATATAGAATGGCTTTTGCTCTCCAGTGACCTCATTTTCGGCTGTAAAAGAATGCCACCACCAATCGTATCCTCGTCTTGATTGGCCACCATATAACATAAATTCATTTCTTGTAATATCATGCTTATTAAAGCTCATATTATGCCTCCAAGTCCAAATACATTAATACTTCTTCTTGCCATCCTGAATATTTAGATTTAAAACCTTTTGGATTTCTACCATATTCAACAAAACCAAAGGCTTTATATAGATTTATTGCGGCTGTATTGTCTCCAATTACTTCTAACACAATTTGTTCAAATTTGGCTTGTTTTGCACATTCAATGCAAGCTTGCATTAAAGCCTTCCCTATTCCTAAGCGCCAATAATCTTTATCTATATTAATACCTAATTCAGCTTTATGTTTTGTCTTAGTAAATGGATCTTTTCCCTCGATAAACGCACTTCCAACAATCTTTCCATCTATAATGGCAGCAAACATAATAGCTCTATCCGTATTAGATCTTGCCTCAATATATTTTGCTTCATCTTCAACAGTCAAATTTAAATCTTCGTTATAAGCAAGCAAGAAATCAGTTTGTTCGTGAGTTAATGTGAATATATGCAAGAACTCTTTTGCATCTTCTTTTGTAACATCTCTAATTAAACATTCACGTCCGTCTTTTAAAATAATTGATTTGTTATATTTCATATAAACCTCATAAATATTTTACCACCATATGAAGTTTGTGAGCATAAAAAAAGAGTTGTCACTATTTGACAACTCTATGGCGCCCTCAATAGGACTCGAACCTATGACACTGCGGTTAACAGCCGCATGCTCTACCGACTGAGCTATAAGGGC
>CAMNMY010000047.1 GCA_946545105.1 uncultured Clostridia bacterium | reverse complement strand
GAATTACTATTGCCAGCACTACAAACAAGCACCCCTTGATAATTCTCTATTGCTGCTATCATAGTTGTTGAAGGCTCTTCATCTTCCCAACCAAAACTACAATTTACGACATCTAGATCATTATCCTCTGCCCAATTAAAAGCTCGTACGATTGCATCACAATTTAAATAATCGTCAACTACTTGTATAGGAACAAGTTTAACGTTTCTACATACGCTTGGCGATAGGCTGCTGTTTAATGAAGATGCTATTATCCCCGCAATATAGGTACCATGCAGTCCAACAACATCTGAAGTTTCGTTGCTATCATTAATAGCATCATATCCTGTTAATAGCAAATCATTATATTCTTGGTGTGGCAAAACTCCTCGATCCATTATGCCAACTTTAATATCCACATCTCCTTCTTCAAAACCTCGTGCTTGTTCCGCATTTATTCCATGTAATCCATATAATCCCCATAAATCTTCAACATCATAAGAATAAATATACTCAGTATCATCTTCAATAATTATTTCATCAAAGATTATTTTATAATGTCTACTGACATCTATGGCTAATATGCCTTCAATTTTCTTATTAGCTTCTATAAAGTCTATTAGCTCTTCTTTCGTTTCTGTTTTTAACTTTATATATAATATTTGTCTAAACACTTCAACTTTTTTATCCAAAAATGTTGCAAATCTTTTTTAAATGTTAAATCAATAATATATTCAATATTATCTGAATAATAAAACATCTCTTTTTCATATTTTTTATTTGGCTCACTATGGTATTTATCTATAACAACATATACTTCATTAATAGAATATTCACCCAAATAATTTGTATCGCTAACCTTTTCTTCACTCATTGTTGTTTCTGCATATGTACTGTTGTTTAAAACAAGCGAAACTCCTATAATAGTCACCATAAGTAGAATTATCAAATATATACATAGCACGCCATTAAATTTATTTACTCGCATCGTTTTTCTCCCCCCCCTATTTATTGCTAATTTCACCAATACTCAGTTTTTCAACATCTAGATCGATTAACTGATTATAGGAAATGGTTATTAAATATATTGTATTTGCAACGTCATCATTATGAATTGATTTTAAAAAGGGTTCTCTTTCAATAAATACTTTGTTTTCTTTTATATACACATTTTCTATCTTATATAGATAATTTGATGGAGACGTTTCTTGTGGCAAAATGATTAATATATTATCTGCAAAAAAAGTGTCATCGTATTTTTTCAGCATTTGCCCAATCTCAGTATTCTTATAATTCCCTTCAGAATCAACTGCTAACAGCATATTATTCTTTTTGCAATAGTCAACAATCCCTTTCTTATTATTAATAATTTCGATTGGCGGCGAATTGGTCTCTATATTTCTATATCCATTAAGCGTAGCTTCCCATTTATATTCGATGCTTTGCTTCCCATCGTTTACATCCTGTTGCTTCTTTTTTTTCGCGTCATTTTGACACCCAAAAAGCATAACAAATGCTATAGCAATGATAAATAACAAAACCAATGCTTTTTTTAACATTCTACCCCTCCAAATAAAAGAATAATTCTGATATCTACAAAAAGATATGCCAGCGTCCTACTATTTTTATAATATCAAAAGGAAATATGAATCTCAATATGCTATTATTGGCATAAAATTATAAATTTTTAATAATTAGGCAGTTAGCATTCTTACTATCTTCGAATCCTAACTTCTCGTAAAATCTCTTAGCGTTCTCATCAATTGGAACTACTTTTAAATACATAATATCTTTATATTTTTCTTTTAATTTATTAACTAAAGTTGAGGCAATATGTAATCCTTGATATTTAGGATTAACTAAAAGAAAATGAATAATTGCAAATATTGAAGAATCATCAAGCGCCCTAATTAGACCCACTAATTTATCTCCATCAAATGCGCAAATAATAGTTTGTGAATTTTGAATTGCGGCAAACAATTTGTCTGGATATTTAGCTTCTGGCCAATTTACAGATTCAAATAGTTCTACAAGCGCTTCCTTTGTTACTAGTTTAGTTTCTTTATATTCAATCATTCTTCAAAAATATATACCGCGTTGTTGTCTAAAATCAAACGACCTTCTTTTAAAGGTTTTGCTGTTAGCAAATCAACAGTGCTCTTCTTTAATTTATATGTACGTCTCTCACCGCTTGTATTAGCAACCAGTGTTATTGTCTTTTTACCTTTTCTTCTTAAAACCAAAATGTCATCATCTTCAATTTCGATTGATCCACACATTTCAGCCTTATAATCTCTTCTTATCTTACCAAGTGCAACATAATGAGAATGTACTTCTTCATTAATATTGTCCCATGTCATAGGAACTCTATTCATAGGATCTTCAAATCCTTGCATACCAATTTCATCGCCATAATAGATTGATGGAATACCTGGCAACAAGAATTCAACTGCAGATGCAATTCTTAATCTCTTTACGGCAAGATTATAGCTTTCATCTGTAAGTCTATAATGCAATTTATCTTCTTTTGAATAGTTTTCACTACCAACCCCACCTAGTACTGTCAATGCACGAATAGTATCATGGGTGCCTATTAGGTTCATAGAACAATCTAACGATTGTTTTGGATAATTCTCTACAAGTTCATATACTGCTCTCTTAAATGAAGCAACTTCGCCTCCCATAGTGTATCCTAAAATAGCGTTCTTATATACATAGTTCATAACGCCATCTAATTCTTCACCTTGGAAATAATGTCTTCTTGTATCATATGCTATCTTATTAGATGCATCTTCCCAAACTTCGCCAATTAGCAACTTGTCCTTTCCACTATGCTTTACTGCTTTTCTAATATTTCTTACGAAATCTTCTGCAAGTTCATCAACAACATCCAATCTCCAAGCCTTAACGCCCATTGATGTCCATTTTCTAATTACACCATTAATTGGATTTGTGATTAAATCTCTAAAGCCATTTGGCGTTGGTTTTATTGTTGGGCAAACTGTTACTCCCCACCAACAATGATAAGAATCTGGGAAATCATAGAATGTATACCAATTAAAATATGGACTTTGCATAGATTGGTATGCACCCAATGAATCATAATTGCCAAACTTATTGAAATAAATACTATCTGCACCTGTATGGTTAAATACGCCATCAAGCATTATATCTATTCCAAATGTTTTAGCTTTATCTATTAATTCTTTAAATTTCTTTTCTGTACCTAATAACTCATCAACTTGTAAATAATCACCAGTATCATATCTATGATTAGATGAAGATTTGAAAATTGGAGATAGATATAGCATTGTAACGCCCAAATCTTGCAAATAAGGCAATTTATCTATAATTCCTTGGAAATTCCCACCATAAAAATCATTTGCTCTATATACGCCATCTGGGTCGCGTAGAGTTAATGGATCATTCCAATTCTTTAATACGCCTTTCTTTTTAAAAACTGCGTCTTTATCATTACCTTTTGCAAATCTATCTACAAATGCATGATAAATAACCCCACCTTTAACTGAATCTGGAGTTTCGTAATCTTCATCGTATATTGTTAGTTGGAATCCATAACCATCTTTATCTTTTCTAATTAAGCCTTCTTCTGTATCGAATTCAAAATGATACCAATATAGGCCTACTTCTAAATTATCTACTTCGACAGAAAAACAAGACACATCCTCGTCTTTAGATTCAAACGACAATGGATACTCATTTGGAGTATCCACTCCGTCTAAATAGACAACTAGATATGCCTTCTTTATGAATACACCATCCTTGCAATAGACACTAAACTTTATTGGTGTTCCCGTGTCTACTGCGCCAAAAGGTGTTTTACACTTTAAGTCTTTTGAGTCGAAATAAATTTCCATTATTTCTTCTTAGGATATTTAACTGGCTTTAGGTGCCAAATTCTATCTACGTATTCTTTAACTGCTCTATCTGATGAGAAGAATCCTGCGTTAGCTGTGTTCATTAATGACATTCTTGCCCAACGCATCTTGTCTGAATATGCTTTATCTAACTTATCTTGTGCATCACAGTAAGAAGCAAAGTCAGCAAGTACCTTATAGTGATCTGAACCCATTACTAGGCTATCTGCGATTTCGTTGAATTGAACGCCAGCGATACCAGATCTTAATCCATCGATAACTGCTTTGATTCTTGGATTTGTGTTATAGAAGTAAGTTGGATCATATCCACGCTTATTTAATTCTTCTACTTCGTTAGCTCTCATACCAAAGATAATGATATTTTCATCGCCAACTCTTTCGTGAATCTCGATATTAGCACCGTCCATTGTTCCCATTGTTACAGCGCCGTTAATCATAAACTTCATGTTACCTGTACCAGAAGCTTCCTTACCTGCAATAGAAATTTGCTCAGAAACATCTGATGCTGGCATTACAAGTTCTGCTAGAGTAACTCTATAGTTCTCTAAGAATACAACTTTAATCTTACCCTTAATGTCTGGATCGTTGTTAATTTGCTCACCTAAACAACAAATTAACTTAATAATTTGTTTAGCCATATAGTAGCTTGGAGCAGCCTTAGCACCAAAGATAAATGTTCTTGGATTGATATCCAAATCTGGGTTAGCTTTTAATTGATAATACAAATCTAAGATGTGTAATGCATTTAGAAGTTGTCTCTTGTATTCGTGTAATCTCTTAACTTGAACGTCAAAGATTGAATCAGGATTTACCTCTATTCCATTGTTATCTAAGATGTATTTAGCCAACTTAGCTTTATTGTTTTTCTTAATATCCATGAACTTCTTTAGAACTTCTTTGTTAGCTTGGAAATGCTCTAATTTCTTTAATTCGTTTGCATCGCTTAAGAAGCCATCTCCGATTAATGTCTTAATGTAATCAGAAAGTTCTGGGTTAGCTTGACATAACCATCTTCTATATGTAATACCATTTGTTACATTTGTGAACTTCATTGGATACATAGCATAGTAGTCATGGAAGATGTCATCCTTTAGAATTTGTGAGTGAAGTGCTGATACACCATTGATTGTATGAGATGCAGCCAAACACAAATTAGCCATCTTGATTTGGTTATGAGATAAAATTGCATTATATGCAACCTTATTCCAATCATTTGGATAGAATGACCATAAATCGTTACAGAATCTTTGGTTGATTTCAACAACGATTTGATAAATTCTTGGAAGTAATTGCTTGAAGATATCTTCTGGCCACTTCTCAAGAGCTTCTGCCATAACTGTATGGTTAGTATATGAAATTGTCTTTGTAACGATATCCCATGCTTTATCCCAAGAATATCCATATTCATCCAAAAGCAATCTCATCATTTCTGGAATACATAATGTTGGATGAGTATCGTTAATATGAACTGCAATCTTTTCTGGTAATGTATCCAAAGTACCATAATCTCTTAGGTGCTTTTTGAAAATAGATTGCATAGAAGCAGATACAAAGAAGTATTGTTGCTTCAATCTTAACATCTTACCTTCAATATGGTGATCTGCTGGGTATAGAACCTTACAAATAGATTCTGCAAGTGCCTTTTGCTCAAGAGATTTTACATATTCACCTTGAGAGAATAATTGCATATCAAAATCGTTTGGAGCTTTAGCTGTCCATAATCTTAACTTGTTTACTGCTGGAACATTATATCCAGAGATGTTCATATCATATGGAACTGCGTCTACTTCATAGCAATTAACTTGGTCGATATATAATCTACCATTTTCCCATCTTTGGTTGACTGTTCCACCGAATTTAATTCTAAATGTATCTTCTTCACGTGGAGCTAACCAAACATCACCATTTTGTAGCCAATCGTCAGCAAGTTCTAATTGCCAACCATCGTTAATCTTTTGCTTAAATATGCCGTAGTCATATTTGATTGAGAATCCTGATGCTACATAATTTAAATTTGTCAAAGATTCCATATAAGCAGCGGCAAGTCTTCCTAAACCACCATTTCCTAAACCAGCATCTGGTTCTAAATCTTCGATTTCTTCTAATGTAACACCAAGTTCTTTGCAAGCTTTTTCAAAAACATCTGTCAATCCAAGATTGAATAAATGGTTCTTCAATGATCTTCCTAGTAGGAATTCCATTGACATGTAATAAACTTGCTTTGTTTCTTGTTCAACTCTTTTTCTCTTAAAATCAAGTCTTTGCTCTGTTAAAAGGTCTCTTACTGTATAACAAATCGCTCTATAGATTTGATGAACAGAAGCGTCCTTTGCTGTTTTACCAAAATATCTTTGGCACTTTCCGTCTACAAGATCTTTGATCTCTTTTGCGGTAATTTTTTCCATCATAATAATAAATGCCTTCCTTTTAATTATTTCGTTTCCCCGATATCGCGAAGTAATTAAATACTCTTGTATAAATCAATGTATTGATTAGCGATCGTAGACCAGCTGAAATCTTTTTTCATACCATTTTTAACGACTTTATTCCAATCATCTTTATAGTCTCTATAAAGTCCAACTGCTCTTTCTATTGCATATAGCATATCACTTGCGTTGTAAGTTAGGAAAGTAAAACCGTCACCTTCACCTGTAACATGGTCATATGCTTGAACTGTATCTTTCAAACCACCTGTTAATCTTACGATAGGTACTGATGCGTAACGCATAGCTATCATTTGAGATAAACCACATGGTTCAAACTTAGATGGCATCAAGAACATATCTGATGCTGCATAAATCTTACTTGCCATATCTGATGAGAAGTTAA
>CAMNMY010000046.1 GCA_946545105.1 uncultured Clostridia bacterium | reverse complement strand
AACTGGAGAATTATGTACTATTTGTGTCACGATATGATGATTGTTTACATTCGTACTTGTTGAGAAGCCAGCGCTCATTCCGCCTGATGGAGTATTTGCATCTAACATATATGAGAAATTATCTATTGATTGGATAAATTGTTTAGTAGCTACCTTTTGGAATTCATCCCATGAAATATCTTTATAGTAGTATTTCTTTACCAATTCGTATGCTGATTGAAGCATAGGCATATCGCTTTCTACGCTTCTGCTCTTTGCTAAGAAATAACCACCAACAAAGCTTGCCGCAACCATCATTAAAATCAATATAGCAGCTACAATTGCTATAACAGCAGTTTTATTACTTACAAATTTTGTTGGAGCTGGCTGATTATCGTAGTTTTTAAAAATCTCTTTTTCTTCAACTACATCGCCATCTTGAAATACATCAATCCCCTTCTTCTCATTATCCATATTTACCTCTTCGAGATTAGATATTCTGTTGAATTATCAAAATACATATTCAATAATTCACCATTATCTATTGGAAATACGACTTCTTTTGAATCATATATCGTAGATATTGGTTCATTAACATCTATTCTCTTTTCGTTATATATAACATTATATCCCTTTTCATCTTTATTAAGTGTTAGATATTCATATCTATAATCCGTTAATAGCTTTAGCACATCTAAAGTCTTTGGCGCTTTAATTAGTTCATCAAATGAGCCTAATCCAATGCACTTTTTATACGCCATAAGCATTATTGAATTAAAATCTTTTGCTTCATCTACGCTATCAGTCGCATAGATAACATTTTTATCTTTTATGACATTTTGAAGTATTTTATAAACTTCTTGTCTATTTTCCATATCTTTAAGTGGATTATCTAGAAGATATAAATCTGCCTCTCTAGAAAACGCACGTGCAAGTATAACTAGTCTTTTTTGATCATCATTTAAATTCTTAATTCTCTCTTTTAAAATATCCTCTACCATAAAAGTCTTTGCAGCCAAGGAAACCTTGGATGGAATATCTTGAACTTTTCTTATAGTAAGTGGAAATGCAATTGTGTCATAGACCGTTGAATTCTTCTTTAAAGATTTAATATCAAATGTAAAAACAATATCTTTAGCATCTAAATCAATTTTGCCGTCGAAATCTTCAAGTCCAGCAATACATCTTAATAGCGAAGTTTTACCAGATAGCATCTTTCCAAGTATAGCCATCCCTCCACCTTTATAATCAAAGGAAACCATATCTACACCTAGATATCCGCCGAAGTATTTCATATATAAATCTTTTACGCACAAATTAATAGTTGCCACGAAAATAATTATATTATAAGTACATATAAATTTCAATTGACAAAGATTTTCAAATATCATATATTCTTATGTGGCTAGGGGTGCCTAAAAGGCTGAGATATACCCTTTGAACTTGTAACAAGGTAATACTTGCGAAAGGAAGTTATCAAAATAACCAAATGAAGTTCTCCTTAGCCAAAGGAGTATTTTTTTATGTTACACTTATTATCTGTTTATGCAGTAGACACTGCAGAACCAATCGTAAAATGGATGACAATCGCTATTGTTGCTGCTTTATTTATCGGCGGCATCGTTTTGTTATTCACAAAGAAAGAATTGTTTTCTAAACTATTCAAACCAGCTGCTTACGGCCTAGTTCTATATGCAGCTATCATTGGTATCCTAATGTTATCTTTAGAGATTGCTAAGCATTATGATCCACAATACCTTGAGAAAAACTATGTAAGCAACGACATCGTAAACTTCGTATTTATTCCTGGATTAATTACAGCAATAATTATTTTAGTTTCTGCCGTTTCTCTATTTGTTATCTCTAAGAAGAAGCCAGATTTAATGAAGATCAGCAGTATTGTTAGCGCCGCTTTAATTGGAGCATCTATCATTACTACAGTTGTAACAACAGCAATCTTCTATTCAAACAACATTTTAGGTGATGGATATTACACAGGTGAATATGGTCAACTAAATAATGCTAACCTTTACATCTCTGCTGCAGCTTTAGTTATCGGTTTAATTGCTATCGCATTCTTCACAGACAGAAAGAATTCGTTAAAGTTTGATTCTAAATCAATTGCTTTTGCTGGAATTACAGTTGCCCTATCTTTTGCTCTATCTTACATTAGATTATTCAAATTACCACAAGGCGGCTCTGTAACATTTGCATCACTTGTTCCAGTAATGTTATTTGCATATATCTATGGCGCAAAGAAAGGTGTTGTTGTAGGTCTATTCTATGGTCTTCTACAAGCTATTCAAGACCCATTCATCATTCACCCAGCACAATTCTTACTAGACTACCCAATCGCATTTGCTTTCGTAGGTTTAGCTGGATGCTTAAAGGATGTAAAAATCTTACCAAAATATCCACAAGTTAAATTCGTTCTAAGTGCACTTATCGCTTCAGTTGGTAGATTTATTGCTCACGTATTATCTGGCGTATTTGCATTTGGTGCTTACGCAAAAGACGCTGGCATAGATAATCTTCTTGCTTATTCAACAGCATACAACTCATTCGTATTCGTAGACATTTCAATCGCTTTAGTTGTTGGCGTTCTATTATTATCTTCTAAGAGCCTAGCTAGAGAAATCGCTAGATTCACAAGCGCTAAAACTGAAGTTGCTGCTCAAATCCATGAAGAAGAACAACCACAAGAAGTTGAAACAAAGCCAACTACAACAACAGAAACAACAAACGCAAATTAAGAATTTGAAACTTAATAGAAATGCAGCTCGTTTTGGGCTGCATTTTTTTAATACTTAAATATAAAACAAGAACCTTTTAATATCTCAAAACTCTGTGTTTCTTCTACCGCCACATTTGAGATACTTCTTCCTAAATCATATTTTGAAATTGATAAATCATTTATAGGATACTTTAACCCCTTTCCATTTGTAATGGTTACACCATCTCCAAACGCGATAATAGAGACTGTAGCGCCTATATTTGCATTAAGCGTAACTTTACCCGCCTCGCTATAAAAAATCTCTACACCGGGCTCTTTTGCGCTCGCTTTGATACCAAGTGAATACGCCTTAGCAAGCAATGATAGATTGCATAGCTCATGATCTAATCTTCCACCTGTTGCTCCATATAATCTTATTTCATCAAAATTATTTTGTTTTGCATACTCAATAGCAGCTTGTCCATCGGTATCATCTTTTTCAATTTGTAGTTTTATGACTTTCAAATCTTTTGGCATAGAAGATGAATCAAAATCTCCAATAACTACATTTGGAGTTTTTCCTTGCGCTAGCACATGAGTATATCCTGCATCTGCAGCGATTATATAATCTTCTTCAATATTTGCAATGTTATTTGAATTTAATACTATTGCTGCTCGCATTTTTCTTCCTCTTTTGTCTCTTCTTCTATTATAGCCACTTTATTCTTTTTAAATTTATCAAATATTCCTTTTGGTAATTGAGCAACGATAATTGCAATAAACATTAATACACATCCTAAAGCTTGATATATAGATAATGTTTCGTGAAGAATTATCCAGCCAGATAGTACAGATACTGTTGATTCTAAAGATAATATCAAAGCAGATACTGTTGAGTTCATATTCTTTTGTCCAACAATTTGAAGCGTGTAGGCTACACTACATGAACCAATTCCAGCATATAGTATTTCACCTTTACAAGCTAATATTTCATCCATCTTTGGAGTTTCAAATATAAACATCAATATCAATGATATTATTCCAGCCACCGCAAATTGAATACAAGACATAGCTACGTTATCAGATTTTGGGGCGAAATAATCAATTACCATAATATGAAGCGTATATACAAACGAACAACACAAAACTAACGTTTCGCTTATTCCAAAAGCAAAGCTTTCACCTACCATACACAACAAGAACATACCGCCAACAGCCAATGGAACCGCAACTGCTAAAAGCCAAGATGTCTTTCTTCTTAATAGCAATCCAACTATTGGAACCTCAATAATATACATTGCAGTCATAAAGCCTGTTTTCCCTGCAGACATTCCCTTGATTCCAAATTGTTGTAGATTGGATGCTAAGCATAATACTAAGCCACAAACAATACCACCAATGATAGTATATTTGTTATATGATTTTTTCTTTTCAACATCCCATTTAGATATGCCATCTTTTTTGCGAATTACAAAAATAATAGGAACTAGTACTAATGCACCTAACATTAGTCTAATCCCGTTAAAAGTAAATCCGCCAAGCTCTGTTTGCATGGCGGATCTTTGTGATACGAATGATATTCCCCAAACTACTGCTGCTATGAATAAATATAGCGAGTGTCTAAGTTGATATTTCCTGTCCATGATATTTAAATAATATCACAGACTATTTTATTTAGCACTTAAATTAGAATGCAATTTTATCTGTTGTATCGCTACAAGATAAAATGTTTCCAAAATATACAGGAGACGAATTCTCTGTTCCCTTCTTGTTGTAGTTTGTATTCTTTGTTACTGCGCTCCATTCATCTGCTGTTCCTTTGAATACAACATCTGCTAATAAACTACATCCTTCAAATGCTGATGCTCCAATATTTGTAATTGTTGAGCTTAGTGTAATCTTTTCCAATTCTGAGCAATCCTTTAATGCATTTGCAGAAATTGTTGTACCTAATAATTCAACTTCTTTTAGATGAGTTCTTGTTGTAATTGCGCTTATAAATTGAGCTGGCAATGTTGCCTTTGAAATTGGACAAGATAAGAATACACCTTTATCAATTGAATGAGTAGTTGCTGGAAGCGCAACTGAAGCCAATTTAGTACAACCCATAAATGAGCCTTGGCTTAAATCAAGATCGATTCCTTCCTTACCTGCAATTACTAAGTTCTTTAATCCTGTACAGTTTAAGAATGCACCAACTTTAACACTTAATGTAGAATCTGGTAAAATTACTGATTCTAGACCTTTACAATATGCAAAAGCATTGTTATCTATTGATTTAATCTTGTCACCAAAGTTAAATAAAGTAATTCCTGAACACTTATTAAATGCTGCTGTGCCAATATTTTCAACTTCAGCTAAAGTTACTTCTTCAAGTGCTTTGCAATCATAGAAAGAGTGTGATCCAATATTGATTGAATCAAGATTTACTTTCTTTAAAGCCTTACATCCTGTAAATGCTCTATATGATAATTCTGCAACTGGAGTATCGTTTGTGATTGTTAATGTTTCCATTTTAGAGTTATAAGCAAACGCAAATGGAGCAATTTTATTGATTCCACTATTAGCAATTGTTACATTACCTTTTGCAGTAATACCATCAATCAAAATGCCATTCACTACAACCAATGCTTGATCTGAATGTTTTCTTTGATATGTTAACCATGGTGTTGTTAAGAATGCATAGCCTCCAATATATGTTAGATATGAACTATCTGATGGGAATGTTACGCTTTCTAAAGAAGTACAACCGTGGAAAGCAGATTGTCCAATTGATGTAACATGAGATTCCGCAAGGTTAACAGTTGTTAATGCAGTACAACCTTCACATGCTCTATCATCAATACCAACAATATTCTTACCGCTTTCTTGATATGTAATAGTTAGGTTTGTTGCTTCTTTTTTATTCTTAATTTTTGTAATAACAACATCGCTCTTTGTTTCAGAATAAGTTTTAACAGTTCTATATTCGCATTGAGCATTTCCTGTTGTGATTGTATCAGCACCTTCAAAAGCGTTTCTAGTTACCGATGAAGATTCTAATACTTCTTCTGTATCTTGTGGAACTACTAACTCGTCATTAACATTTGCGTCTTCAACGATTTTATCAATCTCAGCTTGAGTTAAATCAGAAAATTCATCAGCTACGATAGGTTTGCTATCGACATCAATAATTCCTAATGTTATCTCCTTGTCTGAATTGAATATTTGATTAGCAGAGATTGAAATACTCAACACTGCAAAAACCGCTATAATAGCAAAAGTTACAAATAATTTTTTCAACTTCATATGACACCCCTTTAATAATATTATACTATTATTATAGGAATTTGAAAAGGGGGCACAGTTTTGCTATATATTTGTGCTGTTTAAAACGCTTCCTAAAATGTCTTTTTGGATTGCTAAACCTTTATCTAAAATTAAATATCCAGATTTTGAATCAGCCTTTGGAAGTGATACTGAGCCTGGATTTAAAACTAAAACTCCATTCACTCTTTCCATCATATTTATATGGAAATGGCCATATATTAAAACATCATATGCGTTAGGTTGCATATTGTCTTTATTAATCTTATGCCCATGTGTAAAGAACAATTTCTTTCCATCCATTTGCATTTCAAAATTGTCTACAAAAGTAAACTCTGAAATCATTTGATCAACCTCAGCATCACAGTTTCCATGAATAACGATAAGCTTGTCTTTATATCCATTAAGTAGCTTAGCTACTTCCATTGGATTGTAGTCCTTTGGAAGTGGATTTCTTGGACCGTGATAATAAATATCTCCAAGTAGCACAAGCTTATCTGCCTTCTCTTCAAGGAATTTATCTATTATTGCTTTTGCATAATAGAAAGATCCGTGTATGTCTGAGGCAACCATCAATTTCATTATTTCTTTTCCTCTACTAACTTTTCTAAGCAAGCTTTCTTTACACAACAAATCAAAATCTTAATTGCAATATCTAAATCTTCATCTGAAGTAAATGTTGGAGCAATTCTTAATGTTGAATCATAATCATCTTGGCCATATGGGAATGGAGCTCCAGCCTTTGTTAGAGTTAAACCTGCTTCTTTACACAATTGATATACTCTATTTGCGCATCCTCTATATACA